>NZ_JAKKUR010000077.1 GCF_021890735.1 Thermanaeromonas sp. | reverse complement strand
TAAACTACCTACACCTGGCCCACTTCGCCACTGTTCAGTTTTCAAAGACCCCGTCGTGAGAGGCGACTTTTATTTTATCACTGTCGCTATCCTTCTGTCAACCCCGCCCCCGCTTTCAGGAATTCTTCCTTTCAGCGGAGGCAGTGTTTAATATATCATCTCCTCCTTCTCCTGTTCAAGGGAAAATAATCACCGCCTTTTACGATTATGTGAGATATCTCGGCATATTAAAACATATGTCCCGCATTTTTTCTTTGTTTCTCGCACTTACCGGGTTTTACGGCTATTTTTTGCACCCCGTCTGTTTTCAAAATGCAGGATATTACGGCCTTATCATACGGGCCTCAGTTATTATTAAATCTACTGGCACATCCTGTGGTGTAGGAAAAACAGTATCTACAATTTGAACCTCAAAGGCCAAAGCTATTTTGTAGGCATCCGGGCGTAAGCGTGGTAAAAATCGGTCGTAGTACCCGGCCCCATAGCCCAAGCGGTTACCGTAAATATCGAAGGCCACACCGGGTACTAGACAGAGATCTATAAGTCCTGGTTCCACGGGCCTTAAGGCTTCAGGCCGCGGTTCAAGAATGCCCCACGTTCTCGGTATAAGGTCTCCGGGATAATCGTATATTACTGAAGCCATGAGCTTCCGTTCCTCCCGCAAGCAATAAGGTACAGCCACCTTTTTGCCTTGCGCCAGAGCCTTCTTGATAAGATAATCCGTACTCACTTCACTTCCAAAAGATACGTAAATCATAAGGAAATTAGCCTCTTCCCAAGCCGACAAGGATAACAGGCGCCGGTGTATGGCTTTATTTTTTTTATTTCGTTCTCCTTCAGACAAGGCGTTTCTACGCGCCAGTACTTCTTTCCTGAGATATGCCTTCATCTTGTCATCTCCCTATCCTCAATTTTCTTGGGCATATCGATACCGGTACTTCACTGGCAATGGCGGAATTTTACTAGTAGGTAAGGCGTAAAGCAAACCCTACAATACCTCCACTGGTACACCACTTGCCCTGGCTAATTCAGTATAATGCCTTCCCACGAGGTCCCGCCCGCGAAAGTCAAAAGCCACTTTAGGAAGTAAAAGCAGGTCGGGGTCTTCGCCTTCCTTTTTCAGTTTCTTCCAAGAAGCTAAAAAGTCCTCCACTGTAAGAAGCCCTGCACAAGCTATAGATCCCCCAAAAAACTTGTTACGAACCGGTACCACCCGGACCGTAACTGTTAAAGATGCCGTCATCTTCTCCATAACCCTATAGGCTAATTCAGAAGTAAAAACTACGGCCCGCTTCGCCTCATGGCGCAGACAAGCTCTACGGATCACCTCTTCAACTTCAGGATCGGCGTCCCATTCTACAACTATTCCACTTTTGCCGCCGGAAGGTACTTCAAGTATTATTTCCTCTTCTTCCTGCCCTTTTTCTTGTACCGGCCGCCTCACCCTTACCTTATGCCTGCCCGGCCGGGAAAGTAGGCGAAAAGCCTCTACCCGGCAACGGGGAACCTGCCCGTCTACTTCTAGAACTACATCTCCCCTTTGAAGTCCGGCCCTTTCTGCTGGATAACCGGGAAGCACCCCAGCCACCTCGGGAACAAGGTTGTGAAGAAAGGGAGGCTCTATGATTATAGGTATCCTAAACTCTCGACGCAATTTCTCCACAAATACCTCTAAGTCCTGCCGGAAAACCTGGGGATCGAACTGTAAAATGGCAGGTGCTATACGAGTAAAACCCGGGATGAATATACGTATAGTTAACACTCCCGCCCGCACCAAACTATGTATGGTCTCCTCAACGTCATCCCAACCTACCAACTGAGGATAAGCTACTATACTTCCGTGGCAAGGTATCCCCGCTTCACTTAGCTCTTCAACAACACCAATTACCTCCACCCCTTCCCTTCTCCCGAGCAGTTTTTTTCTGCCTGCTGGTGTAGCACTATTGAGGGAAATTTTAAACTCTAGAGGCTTTAACCCTTTTAAGCCCTCTACCTGAGATTTATTTAACAAAAGACCGTTAGTAGTGATTTCCACAGGAGTCTGGGGAAAACGCCGGCGTAACCTCTGCATAATGGGGAAAAATTCGGGGTGGGTTAGCGGTTCTCCCTCTACTATGCGGGTAGCCGACTCTCCTATTACAATGGGGCGAAAAGGATCCAAATACCCGAGAAGCTCTTCTATTTCACCCAGGTGCAAAGGTGGAATAAAAACGGCTTCTACCCCTCGGGGGTTCTGCAGGTTACTGCAGAAAACACAGCGTAAATTACAGGTGGAGGTCAAAGGAAGGATATTAAAGCGTGAACAGGTTAAGACCAAGAGCTGCCACTTATCCACAAAGCCATCCACAACTCCGAAGCTTAATTTTCAAGCCGCGCAGCGCTTATCCACAAAAAGACCTGTATCATGAGCCTGTCCCAAGCGCCTCTTTTCCACATCATCCGACCTTGATGTTGGGCTTTAGTCACAGTTTTATACACATTATCCACAAACTTTTATCCCCAGGGAAAAGGACTATGGTCCCTAGGAGACCTCATGTTACCTCATAAAACCTCCAGAGGTAAACCTGGAGCGGCATCCAAATCTAAAGAGGAAAACTGTCCCCGCAGGTACTGGTAATAGGCGGCGCAACCGATCATAGCCGCATTATCCGTACAATAAACAGGGTGGGGAATAAAAACAGGTATTCCTGCTTCACGGGCTGATCTCTTTAAAGAAAAGCGAAAATACCGGTTAGAAGCCACCCCTCCCACCGCCAAGATAGATTTAGCCATATTTTTTAGAGCAGCCTTGAGTGTCTTACCAACCAACACGTCTACTACGGCCTCCTGGAAACTCGCTGCTACGTCAGAAAGGTTTATTTCCAGCCCTGCTTCCTTCCTCTGCCTTAAATAATTGGCCACCGCCGTTTTTAACCCACTGAAACTAAAATCCAGGCTGTCTTCCTCTAACCAAGCTCTCGGGAAATGAATGGCTTGGGGATCCCCGTTACGAGCCAATTTTTCCAGCTCAGGCCCCCCAGGATAGCCCAAACCTAAGGCCCTGGCCACCTTATCAAAGGCCTCTCCTGCCGCATCATCCCGGGTAGAACCCAAAAGGTATCGCTCTTCATGACTTACCAGGTAAAATAAGCTGGTATGCCCACCTGAAGCCACCAGGCATACAGCCGGCAAGGGTAGCTCGGGATATTCTAAGAATCCTGCATAAATGTGGCCTACCAAATGATGAACACCTATAAAAGGTTTTTTTAAAGCAAAGGCCAAACCTTTAGCGTAAGACAACCCTACAAGTAAAGACCCTACCAGGCCGGGCCCGTAAGTAGCGGCTATTGCGTCCACCCCGGCCGGGG
Source organism: Thermanaeromonas sp. (assembly GCF_021890735.1). Lineage (GTDB taxonomy): Bacteria > Bacillota > DSM-521 > Neomoorellales > Neomoorellaceae > Thermanaeromonas. Next base: position 5,222 of record NZ_JAKKUR010000077.1, on the reverse strand, counting down.
AGATCCTCGCCTGGTCTAAGGCTTCCTGCACCACAGGTCCGATATTCTCTAGGTGGCGACGCGAAGCGATCTCCGGCACTACTCCGCCATAACGCCGGTGAATATCTTGGGACGCAATAATGTTAGCCAGCACTTTTACCCCATCTTCTACTACCGCGGCAGCCGTTTCGTCGCAAGAGGTCTCAATGGCCAGGATAATGCTACTCATCTCGACCACCCGCCTGATGCAGGGTTTTCCACATGATAATTGCGTCTTCCCGGTTGTCGGTATAATAGCCCTTACGGATGCCGCTACGCACAAAACCTTTTTTTTCGTACAGCCGCTGGGCGGGTATATTGGAGATACGTACTTCTAAAGTCATGCGCTCAGCTCCCAGCTTTACTGCCTCTTTAATTAACGTATCAAGAAGAAGTTCTCCTATCCCGCACCTCCGGAAGTCGGGGTGTACGGCTATATTTGTAATATGAGCTTCATCCAATATAATCCACATCCCTGCGTATCCCACAACCTTATTCTCCCAAAGGCAAACGTAATAAAAAGCATAATTGTTAGTGTAAAGCTCGTTTAAAAAGGAGGCCCGGCTCCACGGGGTAGGAAAGGATGAGCGCTCAATAGCTAGTACACCATCCAGGTGCTGGCTGCCCATGGGCATTATAGAAACCTCTAAAGTTCCTTGTATACCGCTGCCGGCGGGCGCAGGTATAGTGGCTTTAGCTGGAAAATGTCGTCCCTCTCCCCTCGCGATAGCCGCTCCCTCCCCAGCCGGGCAATATGGGCGGCCCGGGGGAAAGAATTTTCCGGGGGTAAGAAGACAGCCTTTTCTTTTAAGCTTTCCCAGGACTCCTCGAAAGGCTGTACCCCATCGCCTAAGAAATAAACCGGCTCGTTGTAGGAAGCTAAGTACCCAACCCATGAAGCTGGGGTTACTGCCTGGTATGGGATAAGGCGACATAATCTTCCCTCCTGCCAGCGATAAAGGGCGGTATATACCTCCTCCCGCCGGGCTACCACTACCGGGCATATCAAGCCTGTAACACCCGCTGCATTTAAAGCTAAAGCATCCAAGGTGGGAACCCCGGCCAGGGGTTTACCGCTGGCATGGCTTAGAGCCTTAGCGGTGGCCACTCCGACGCGCAGGCCAGTAAAGGAACCCGGACCGAGGGCCACAGCAATACCTTCTAAATCCTCGAATTCCACTCCGGTTTGTTTAAGTAGTAAAGAGATCAAAGACAGGATCTGGCGAGAAACATGGCGGCCGGTATTAAAAAACATTTCCCCTAGTAGGCCATCCCCATCTACCAAAGCAACACTAGCGGCCGCAGTAGAAGTCTCCAAACCTAAAACCAACAACCACTTCCGCCCCTTTTCCCGCAACTAGCCTTTATTAGCTTTCTCATTAGCTTTTAGTTGAAAGCAGCAGCCTGTTAACCTCCGCAACCAGGTCCTGATAGCGCTGCCCGTAAGGTTTGAAACGAGCCCACCGCCCCCCCTGGGAGACCGTTTCCAGATGTATCTCTAACCGCTCAGGCAAGAATTTACGTAACTTTTCTCCCCACTCAACAACTGCAATCCCGGATCTCCCGAGGTAATCTTCCAGAAGTCCCAACTCTTGTATGTCTTCGAGGGTTTCCAACCGGTAAAGGTCTATATGATATAGGGGATAGCGCCCCTTGTATTCTTGAATTAAAGTAAAGGTAGGGCTCGTTATCCGTTCTTTTACCCCTAAACCTATACCTAAACCTTGGGCTAAAGTCGTCTTCCCTGCCCCCAAACTTCCACAAAGCAGGACCACATCGCCCGGTTTAAGGAGCTCCCCCAGTACCCGTCCCAGATGCCTGGTACTTTCCTCGCTTTCAAGATATATCTCCATTTCTTTCCCACCCGGCAGTAGTATAGCCATCTACCTACCTAGCTTATGAAGTTCAGGGATAGCTGGACGGTGCTGAGCTCGTGATAAAGGGCCCGTACACGCTTAAAATCTTCCCAGACGGGACGTTTCTTATTTTCATCCCGCAACAAAGCTGCGGGATGAAAAGTGGGAAGGTAAAAAATGCCGTCCTTTTGGATCCACTGGCCACGAAGGCGGGTTATCCGTGCCCCAGGGGCAATGAGGGCTTGTGTGGCCAAAGCTCCCAGACAGACGACGATTTTGGGGTTAACAAGCTTAATTTGATTTTCTAAATAGGGCCGGCAGGCCCGCACTTCGTCCGGCGTAGGAAATCTATTACCCGGAGGACGGCACTTTACTACGTTGGTGATATACACATCTTCCCTTTTAAATCCAGCAGCTTCTAAGATCCTGTTGAGGAGTTCTCCAGCCGCTCCTACAAAGGGCCGCCCGAGCTCATCTTCCCTGGCACCCGGAGCCTCCCCTACTAACATAAGCAACGCTTTCGGATTCCCTTCCCCCAACACAGGCTGTTTAGCTCTTCGGTGCAGGTTACAAGCCCGGCACGACTTTACTTTTTGTGCTAGCTCTTCCCAGTTCACGGCCCTCCACCTTCCCAAGGCTTACCCTATCTTGAAACCCTAAATATTTTAGTACAACTTGGCTTTAGTAGTCTGCACGATTTTAAGTAAGGACCGGGCCGCAGATTTTATATCCTCTGCAGACACAACCGCGGATATAACGGCTACCCCATCGGCCCCGGCCTCTATGACCTGGGCGGCGTTACTTAAGTTTATACCGCCGATGCCCACCACGGGAACATTAACTTCCTTTTTAATCTGCCTGATGAGTTCTACTCCTACAGGAGGCCCGGCATCGGTCTTAGATGCGGTAGCAAAAATGGAACCCACTCCCAAGTAGTCCGCTCCTTGAGCCACAGCTTCCTTAGCCTCCTCTACCGAACCGACCGAAACCCCCAATATTTTCCCCGGGCCGAGGAGTCTCCTGGCCACATCAACGGGCAGATCCTCTTGTCCTATGTGGACCCCATCGGCCTCTAAAGCTAAAGCTATATCCAGTCTATCATTAACAATAAAACCTGCCCCAGCTTCTTTGGTGAGCTTTCTGATTTCCCTTCCCACCTCTACTAACTTGCGGGCAGGCCAGTTTTTCTCGCGTAGCTGGATAATTGTTGCTCCTCCGGCCAGAGCTGCCTGCACTACTTCCAAGGTCTCCCTGCCCCGGGATAACTCCGAGGAAGTGATTACATATAGATCATATTGCACGGCGCTTTTCACCCCCGAGTAGAACCCGAAAACTGGTCTTAAGTACCATAAGCCTGACCTTTTTCTTCTACCAAACGACGCACCGTCATCTTTATATCCATGATATCGAAGGGCTTATAAAGAAACTCACTGGCCCCCCGTTCCCAAACTTGTTTTATGGTGGCAGCTTCTAGATAAGCTGTTATGATAACGACCTTGGTAGGGGGCGAGAGGGCTTTAATGCGGGGAAGAGTTTCCAGCCCGTCCATAACGGGCATCTTAATGTCCATGACCACCACATCGGGCTGAAAGGACCGTACCTTCTGTAAGGCTTCCATCCCGTTAGCGGCTACTGCTACCTGATATCCTTCCTCACGGAAAACCAGTTCTAAAAGTAACCGTACACCTGTTTCATCATCAACTATAAGCACCTTAGGTGGGTTACCCATCCTTCACCTCTCCTGAAAAGTACCTCGGATACCTTTTATCTTTTAAATTCGATCTTCTTTTCCAAAATCCTGCATTAAGTGGAAATATCTGCTGCAACAACAAACCTCTTAAACAGCTCGTGCTGTTCAGGATAAAGATGCGCCAACTCTTCCGGATGCCACTGTACGCCCACTACGAAAACTTCTCCTGTACCTTCTATTGCTTCGATAACTCCATCCTCAGAGGTCGCACTCACCCTTAAACCCTGACCCAATGAGCGTACTGCCTGGTGATGCATACTGTTTACCCCAACCTGGCCCTCCAGCCACTGGCCCAGTAGCGTACCGGATCGTATTTCTACCCTGTGGTGCACCGCGTTCCGGGGCCCGCCGGGATTATGCAAAGAAGATCCCAATTCCCGGGCTATATCCTGGTAGAGGGTACCGCCGGCCGCCACATTCAAAACCTGCATACCGCGGCAGATGGCCAAGATAGGCTTACCTAAAACAAGGGCACGCTGGGTAATGTAAAGTTCGAATTCATCTCTCTCTTTTAATATCCGGCCCAAACCTCCCTTAGGTTCTTCGCCATAAAGACGGGGATCCACATCCCCTCCTCCGGTTAAGAGGAGGCCGTCGATTATCCTTAAATATTCCTCTGCCATCTTTTTAGAACCTGAAGGAAGAAGAAGGGGGATGCCGCCAGCCTGAAGGATAGCATTTACGTAAGCAGCATTTAAATAGATCCTGCGACCATCAAGATCACCGTCGCAGGTAAGACCGATAACAGCAGGCACAGGGTGTCTCCTCCCCGAGCTTTCCCCCATAAAATAAAAAGCCTACCTGCACCGGGCAGGTAGACTTAGCCTTTTAGACTTTAAGAAGTCTATATTTCAGTCAATCCAAGGCTTATCTCCAAGGCCCGGTTAACCTTCTCCATGGTTTCCTCATCAAGGGCTGCTACCTTCTGGCGCAAGCGGCTTTTATCAATAGTGCGGATCTGTTCCGCCAAAATTACCGAGTCTCGCTCCAAGCCGCTTTTGGCTGCGCTTATCTCCACGTGGGTGGGGAGCTTGGCTTTGTTTATCTGGGAGGTAATGGCAGCTACGATAGTGGTGGGACTATATTGGTTGCCGATATCATTTTGTATAATCAATACAGGTCGGGTACCTCCCTGCTCAGACCCCACTACCGGATTAAGTTGCGCGTAGAAAATATCGCCACGCCGTACAAGCATCTTACTTGCACTCCGCCAGTTTGCTATCGTAGTAGTTTTGGACCTCCTCCTCTACTGCATAGTTTTCCGCGGCTAGGGATAAATTAATTTGAGCCATTTCCTGGTAGCCCCTCTTCATCTGCTCACGCAAGGCTCTACGTTTCCGCTCCGCTATATACAGTTTCATGGCTTCCCGGATAAATTCGCTGCGGTTGCGCTTCTCGAGTGTGACTAGCCCATCCACTTCAGCTAGAAGGCTCTCTGGGAGGCTGATCATGATCCTTTTTACGCCTGGCAAGGAAGGCACCTCCTCGGGAGTATAACAAACAAGCTATATCTAATTATAGCGGCAAATCTTTACCAAGGCAAGTTTCTTCCGGTCTTGTCTCTAGCTTCCTCAATACGCGTGGTAAATAATTCAAAA
>NZ_JAKKUR010000016.1 GCF_021890735.1 Thermanaeromonas sp. | reverse complement strand
GGGTTTAAGCTCCTTTTAACCCTTGATCCTGCGGTCCTGGAAGTCGTAATTTTGACCTTCAAAGTGAGCGGCCTGGCCACATTGATAAGCGTTCTGATCGGGGTACCCTTGGGGTTTCTGCTGGCTTTTACTTCTTTTCCAGGCCGGCGTTTCATTGTAAGCATTATCAACACTTTCATGGGGCTTCCTCCCACTGTGGTGGGACTGTGGGTGAGCTTTCTCCTTTGGAGGAGCGGCCCCCTGGGGCGGCTAGGGCTTATTTACACCCCTACGGCCATGATCATAGCTCAGGCCGTTATCGCTGCTCCCTTGGTGATAGGCCTCTCTATGGCTGCCTTTCAGCAGTTGCCCGCCCGGCTTAGGCTCCAGATGATGGCCCTGGGTGCCTCACCTGTACAGCTTTTCTGGCTTTTGTTAAGGGAAAGCCGCCTGGGCCTTCTTGCTGCGGTCATCGCAGGTTTCGGGGGCGTGATATCTGAAGTGGGGGCTTCCCTAATGGTAGGGGGTAACATCCTCCACCAGACGCGGGTTTTAACCACGGCTATAGTTATGGAAGTAAGCCGGGGCAACTTCCCCATGGCCTGGGCCCTAAGCTATATTCTTTTGGGTTTAAGCTTTACCATAACAGCCGTCCTGACTGTGCTCCAGCAGGGGAGGCGGAGAGCATGGGGCTAAACTTGCGTTTAGAGGGGATCAAAGTAGTAAAGGGAGGCCGCCAGGTGCTGGCGGTAGATGAGCTTTGTATCGGAGAGGGAGAAGTCTGGAGCCTGCTGGGACCTAACGGAGCGGGGAAGAGCACTCTTTTAAAGGTGGTAGCCCTCCTGGAAAAGCCCCTTCAAGGCCTTCTTTACTTCGACGGCCAGCCGGTCGTCTGGCGGCGTAAGGAGCTGTTAGGGCTCCGGAGAAGGCTCTCCGTGGTTTTTCAGGAACCCCTTCTTTTAAATACCACCGTATATAAAAACGTGGCCCTGGGTTTGCATTTCCGGGGGATGAAGAAAGAGGAGATAAGGCCGAAGGTGGAAGGGTGGCTCAAGCTTTTAGGTTTAAGCCACCTGAGCTCCCGCTACCCTTGGGAGTTATCGGGTGGCGAAGCCAGAAAGGTTAGCCTGGCCCGGGCTTTAGTGCTGGAACCCGAGCTTTTGCTTCTGGACGAGCCCTTTACCGGCCTGGACGTCCCCACCCGCACCCTTTTACTGGAAGAGCTAAGGCGTATAGTTAAGGAGCGAAAGATCACAGTTCTCTTTGTCACCCATGACTATACCGAAATACCCCTTCTGGCCGACAGGGTAGCCATCCTTTCTAAAGGAAGGATTTTAGGAACGGCACGGCCGGAAGATTTGGCGTACCTGCTGGCAGGTACAAGCCTTCCGCAGGGAGCCTGGACAAAGGTTCCTTCCGTAAATTACAATACAAGTGAAGGCTTTATAAATTTGCTTTTAACAGGGGAAGCGGGAAAATGACGGGCAAAATCTTAGTAGTCGATGACGAGCCTGCAATTTTAGAGCTCGTAACCTACAACTTAAAGCAGGCGGGCTTTTCTACCCTTACCGCTACTGATGGGGAGGAGGCTTTAAAGCTTGTCGAAACAGAAAAGCCCGATCTAGTTATCCTGGATATCATGCTTCCCAAGATGGATGGCTTTGAGGTGTGCCGCATTATCCGGGCCCGCCACAACACTCCCATCCTCATGCTGACGGCGCGGAAGGAAGAGGTGGACCGGGTCTTAGGCCTTGAGCTAGGGGCCGACGATTATATGGTTAAACCCTTTAGCCCCCGGGAGCTGGTGGCCAGGGTCCGGGCCATACTGCGCCGGGCGGCCGAGGCCGGAAGCCGCAAGGACGGCCTGATAACCGTAGGTGACTTAGTTATAAATCCGGAAAGCCATGAAGTCCGTGTGAGAGGAAAAAAGGTGGACCTCACTTTAAAAGAATACCAGCTTTTAAAGTTTTTAGCAGAAAATCCCGGGCGGGTCTTTACCCGTGAAGTACTCCTTGACAGGTTATGGGAGGGAGGCTATTTCGGCGACACCCGCACCATAGACGTGCATATCCGGCACCTGAGGGAAAAAATAGAAGAAGACCCCAGCAACCCCTGTTACATCTTAACCGTACGGGGAGTAGGGTATAAGTTTAGGGAAAAATAATGTTTTTAAATACAACGGCGCGGGTCATACCTCGATACCCTTCAAACCCGCGCCTTAAAATTTAATGGCGCGGGTTTTGTTTTACCTTCATAAGGGCTTTGGTCAGGGCGCTATAGATGTCGGCCCGGTACTGGGCTTCCAACATGGACACCTTAGTGTACAGGGCTCCTTTTTCCCTTACCACATACCGGGGCGGAAGCTCGTTTAAGGCCAAGGCCACTACGTCATACCGGCAAGCTTCGCACTTGCAGGCTTCAGGGTCCTGCTCCAACACGCTATCGAGCAATTCCCAGACGCAGTCCTCCATGTAATTTTTAAGGACCAGCTCCTTAGACACCGCATTTCCGTCCCTTCAAAAAAGAATGGAAGTAGTTTAATTGGGTAACTTTAGGAAAGGGATTCGCCTTTTTGGGGACTTTTTCCTGCCTGCGGGAAAATAAATTTCTCGAAGGAGGACACATATGGCTCTATACCTCATAGGCGGAAACGAAGACCGGGAGGGGCACTGCGAAGTTTTACAGGGGTTTTTGGAGGCCTGCGGCGGGGAGGGGGCCAAGATAGTGGTTATACCGGTGGCCTCGCATAATATGGCAGAGGCCGGGGAGGTGTACTGGCGTGTTTTTGGTCGTCTGGGCGCAAGGCGGGTAGAAATCGTAGCCCCGGCTACGCGCAAAGAAGCGGACAGGGAGGCTTTAGCACGGCCCGTGGAAGAAGCTACGGCGGTGTTTTTTACCGGCGGCGACCAGCTACGCCTTACCTCCATTTTAGGGGGCACCGGCCTCGACCGCGCCTTGCACCGGGCTTTTCGCCGGGGCGTCCTTATAGGAGGTACGAGCGCGGGCGCGGCCGCCATGAGCTCTACTATGATCGTTTCTGGCGAGGGGGAAGTGGCGCCCCGCTTAAATGCAGTGCGGCTGGCTCCCGGGTTGGGGTTCATCCGCGAGGTTATCGTAGACCAGCATTTCGCCCAGCGCGGACGCCTGGGCCGGCTTTTGGCCGCTTTGGCCTACAACCCTTACGTCCTGGGGCTGGGAATAGATGAAGATACTGCTGTGTGGGTGGACGGAGATAAATTATGGGTAAGGGGAAGCGGGACGGCAACTGTGGTGGACGGACGTAGTATCGAACACACCAACATATCTGCAGCCGGCCGCGAGCCCCTGGCCTTAACGGGCGTATCCCTGCACGTGCTCCCGGCAGGTTACGGCTTCGATTTGGATACCCGCCGCGCCCTTCTTCCTTTGAGTTAGGTTTTAACCTGCTTGGCTTTTCCTCAGGCCGAGCCTAGTAAACATTTCTAGATGCTTCGAGGTTCCAGCTTTACCAGCCCGCCTCAGCCGTTAATTCTCCGCCTTAATTCTTACCGGCCGTATAATTTACCCTCTATTGGTTAAACTAGGAAACGGCTGAGGAGGGAAGCTAAAATTTATGCGCCTTATCGACTTCCGGGCCCTGGAGGGGCCCAATATCTTTTGCCTGCGTCCGGTGCTGGTAGCCCGGCTGGAGCTGGGTGGGTACGCAGGGACCAGTACCGCGGAGCTTTCGGGCTTTAGAGAGAAGCTCTTGCATTATTTACCCGGGCTTAAAGATCACCACTGTTCCCGGGGATATGAGGGCGGATTTCAGGAGAGGTTGTTCGAGGGGACCTATTTGGGACATGTGGTCGAGCACGTGGCCCTGGAGCTCCTCTGGCTGGCGGGCGAGGAGGTTTCCTACGGCAAAACCCGGGACACCCGCATACCCGGAGTGGTGGAGATAATCCTTGAGTACAAGTGCAAGGAGGCTGCTAGAGAAGCCTTAGGCCTTGCAGTAGATTTGGTATTAAACCTCCTCCAAGGTAAGGAATACGACGTCCAGGCCGCCCTAAACAGGCTGAAGGAGGTTCTGGATAAGTATAGCCTGGGCCCCAGCACGGAAGCCATTGTAGCTGCCTGCCGGCGCCGGGGTATTCCAGTCCGCCCCCTGGGGGAAGGGAGCCTCCTTCAGCTAGGGTACGGCTGCCGCAGCCGCAGAATCTGGGCTACCATAACCGAAAATACCCGCTCCATAGCCGTAGATATAGCCGGGGATAAGGCTTTAACTAAAAAGCTACTTAAAGAATTCGGCTTGCCGGTTCCCCGGGGCATGGTAGTTGGCAGTGAGGAAGAGGCAGTGGCCGCGGCTTTAAGGCTCGGCTTTCCCATAGTAGTAAAGCCCTTGCGCGGGAACCAGGGTAAAGGTGTTTTCACCAACCTTAAAAGTGAATCTGAGGTCAGGGAGGCTTATAAAGAAGCGGCTGCTTACGGACCGGTTTTAATTGAAGAACATCTTCCCGGACGCCAGTACAGGCTGCTGGTAGTCAAAGAAAAATTCCTGGCTGCCTGCGAGCGCACGCCGGCTCACGTTATAGGTGACGGACGGCATTCCGTCAAGGAGCTTATTGAGCTGGCCAATTTAGACCCGGCTCGGGGCGAAGGGCATGACCGGCCCCTGACCAGGCTTCCCCTGGATAGCCTGACCCTTTTTACGTTAAGGCGCCAAGGGTGGGCCCTGGAGGACATACCTCCCAAGGGGGCTACTGTCTTCTTAAGGGAGAGCGCTAATCTGAGTACAGGGGGCACGGCGGTTGACGTCACCAATAAAGTTCACCCCTACAATGCCTGGATTGCAGAAGAGGCCGCCAGGGTCATAGGGCTTGATGTGGCTGGCGTGGACATGGTCTGCCCCGATATTTCCCGGCCGTTAAGTTCTACAGGGGGTGGGATCGTAGAGGTAAATGCCGCGCCCGGCATTCGCATGCACCACTTCCCGTTATCAGGCCAGCCCCGGGACGTAGCCGGAGCCATAGTGGAAAGCCTTTTTCCTCCCGGGGACGACGGACGCATACCTATCGTCTCCGTCACGGGTACCAACGGAAAGACTACCACGGCCCGGCTTATTGCTTACATCCTGGGCCTTACCGGTTTGACGGTGGGGCTTACTACTACCGACGGGATATACATCGGGGGAAGGCTGGTGGAGAAGGGGGATGCGGCAGGGCCGGCCAGCGCCCGGAGGGTTTTAGCGGACCGGAGGGTGGAGGTAGCCGTTCTGGAGACGGCAAGAGGTGGGATTTTACGGGCAGGCCTGGCTTACGACCGGGCGGATGTGGGGATCGTCCTCAACATTAGTGAAGACCACCTGGGCCAGTACGGCGTGGAAACCCTGGAGGATCTGGCCTATGTAAAATCCTTGGTGGTGGAGGCAGTTAAAGAGGACGGGTTTTCGGTATTAAACGCCGATGACCCCTTGACGCTGCGGATGCGGTCTAGGGCCCGGGGCAAGATCATATTCTTTAGTTTAAGGGCCAATAGCCCCGAAGTCCGGGAGCATGTGGCCCGTGGGGGCACGGCCGTCTATACCCGGGCCGGCTACATAATTTTAGCCCGGGGAAGCCTGAAGAGAAGACTTATAGCCGTTCCTGCGGTAACCTGTACTTTCAAAGGCCTGGCCCGGCATAATTTGCAAAACGCCCTGGCTGCTGTAGCAGCCTGCGTGGCTTTAGGCGTGCCCCTGCCCGTAGTCGCCCGGGGGTTAAGGGAGTTCGGCCGGCTGCCGGAGCACAACCCGGGGCGCTTAATGTTCCAGGAGATCGGGGACATTAAAGTCATCATAGATTACGGCCATAACCCGGCGGGTTTCGAAAGCGTCCTTAGGCTGGCCAGGCAGATCTCGCCTGAGGTAGTGGCCGTAATCGGGGTGCCTGGAGACCGGCCGGACACTTCTATCTTAAAAAGCGGGATGGTAGCGGGGCGCCTCTGCCAAAGGCTTGTCCTAAAGGAAGATAAGGACCGCCGCGGTCGCAGCCCGGGTGAGGTGGCGGGTTTACTGCGCCGGGGAGCCGTGGCCGCGGGGCTTTCTCCGGATAAGATACAAATAGTGCTTAATGAAGGTGAGGCGGCTTTTACGGCCTTGGCCCAAGCAGGCCCGGGTCAAGTAGTGGTTATTTTTTATGAAGAGCTGGAGGCCGTTTTACAGGCGGTAAATAACTTTAAGGACGAAAAAAGAGGATTTTTGCTCGATATGGTGTATAATTAAGGGACGGGAGATTTTGGCCCAGGCTTTTGCCACCTTTCAGGAGGAATTGGAAGATATTTTGCGGGAGATAACCCTACGGGCTTATGCTAAGATCAACTTAACCTTAGAAGTTAAAGGGACCAGGCCCGACGGCTACCATGAAATAAGTACCATCTTTCAGAGTATTGCCCTGCACGATAAAATTACCTTGCAAGAGGCAGATGATATAGAGCTAGAAGTAAAAGGTGTGCAAGGGCTCCGGGGCCCCGAAAACCTGGCCTGGCAGGCCGCCTTACTTTTACGGGAAAGCTACCCCTTCAGAGGCGTAAGGATCGTTCTGGAGAAAAACATACCCGTGGCTGCCGGCCTGGGCGGGGGTAGCTCCGATGCTGCTGCGGTTTTGGTGGGCATAAACTATCTTTTTGATCTGGGCCTTACGCCGGGCGCGCTGGCTCATTTGGGTGAAAGGCTGGGAGCCGATGTACCTTTTTGTGTATTGGGAGGCACTGCTTTGGGCACTGGAAAGGGTGAAAGGCTTTTAATTTTGCCTCCTCCTCCCCGCCTGTGGCTGGTTATAGTTAAACCCTCTTTTAGCATCAGCACCCGGAAGATCTATGCAGGCTGGGATGCCGGTATATGGTGTGAAGATTTTGAGGTGCCCCGGGAAAAGGAGGCTTTAGCAGCCCTGTACCGCGGCGACCGGGAAGCTTTAATAGCTTCATTGGGTAATACCTTGGAAAAGGTTACTTTCGCCCTCTACCCCGAGGTGAAGGTTATAAAAGGGAGCTTGCTGGACCTCGGAGCTGAGAAAGCCGTCCTGTGCGGCAGCGGCCCGGCGGTGTTCGGTGTAGTGCCCAGCCGGACGGAGGCAGAAAGGATCGCCCGGGAGCTAAAACCGCGCTACCCCGAAACTTTTGTTACCCATACGATATGACTGATGTAGGCGGAAGACGAGTTGTCCGGAGGGAGAGCGTATGAAAAATATATTTGCCAGCAAACTGGAAAACTACAAGCCCCTGCGGGAGATCGTATTTGAAACCTTACGCGAAGCCATCCTGGCAGGCCACCTTAAACCAGGCGAACGCCTTATGGAGGTACAACTGGCCGAAGAAATGGGGGTGAGCCGCACCCCCGTCCGCGAGGCCATTCGGAAGCTGGAACTGGAGGGCCTTGTAGTAATGGTCCCCCGCAAGGGGGCCTACGTGGCCGATATTTCCACCAAAGACATCGCCGATGTTTTTGAAATAAGGGGTGCTTTGGAAGCTTTGGCAGCCGCGCTGGCTTGCGAGCGCATTACAGAGGAAGAGCTGGAAGAGCTGGAGCGCTTGCTGGTAAAGATTGCCGAATGTGCAGAAAAAAACGATTTGGAGACCCTCGTTCAATTGGACACCCAGTTCCACGATATTCTTTACCGGGCCAGCCGTAACGACCGGTTAGTGCAGATAATAAACAATTTAAGAGAGCATATTCAGCGTTTCCGTACCAGCTCCCTGGCTACACCTGGCCGCAAGCGGGAAACTGTTGAGGAGCATAAGGCCCTGGTGGAAGCCATTGCTTCGCGCAACGTCGAGCTTGCCCAGCGGCTGGCTCAAGAGCATATAGAAAACGCTGAAAACCGCCTGCTGGAAGCTATCCGGGAAGAGATGCGCACGCGAGAAGGAGAAAGCAAGGTTTAGGAGGGCAGGGGATGAGGAAGGTCGGCGGGATCGTACTGGCCGGAGGGAGCCCGGGTAAGGGAGAAAACTTGGGGGTAAGTACGGAAGCCCTGCTTCCCGTAGGGGGCCGCCCCATGGTTACCTGGGTGATAGGAGCGCTGAGGAAGTCAGGCTATTTGGAAGAGCTGGTTTTAGTAGGACCGCCGGATCTTTCGGAACTGGCGCGGGAAGAAGGGGTACGCTGGGTTTTGGCCGGGTCAACGGCCGTAGAGAGCGCCCTAAACGGATACCAGGCTTTACAGGGAAGCCAGTGGATCCTGTTATCTACAGCCGATCTTCCCCTCCTTACCCCTGAAGCAGTAAGGGACTTTTTAGAACGCTGCTTTAAAGCGGAAGCAGATCTGTATTACCCCATCGTCACGCGGCAATCCGTAGAAGAAAAGTTTAAGGGAGCCCGCCGCACCTACGTGCGCCTGAGGGAGGGTACTTTCACCGGAGGTAATTTAGCGCTTATAAGGGGAGACACTTTTACGTCTTGTGCCTTAAAAGGGGAAAAGTTAGTTAAGCTGCGTAAAAGTCCTTTAGGCCTGGCCAGGCAGATAGGCCCTTTGTTTATTTTAAAATTCATCTTGGGAAGGCTCACCCTGGCCGAGGCCGAGAGGAGCTTTTCGCGGCTTTTGGGTGTTAGGGGGACGGCCGTAATAACCCCTTATCCCGAGATCGGCGTGGATGTAGATAAACCAGAGGATTGGGAGCTGGTATCAAGAATCTTCGACGGGTCGGCACCTTGAGGGGGAGGGTAGAAGGTGGAGGGTGCAGTAGCCGTCGTGCTGGCGGCAGGCGAAGGCAAAAGGATGCGTTCTGATATACCCAAGGTTCTTCACCGGGTGGCCGGGAGAGCCCTCGTTGAGCACGTTTTGGCGGCTTTAGAGGGGGCTGGCTTACAGGAGATCGTGGTGGTGGTGGGTCACGGAGGGGAGGCGGTCCGGTCTTACTTGGGTTCCCGGTATAAGTACGCCTGGCAGGAGAGGCAGTTGGGGACGGGACACGCCCTGGCCCAGGCGCGGGAGTTGGCCGGGGGAGCTTCCACCCTTTTAGTGTTGTGCGGGGATACCCCCTTGCTTCGCCCTTCTACTCTGGTTGAACTATTAAAGAAGCACCGGGAGGAAAAGGCTGCGGCGAGCATCCTTGTAGCTTCCCTGGAAGACCCTACGGGGTATGGACGGGTGGTGCGCGGGCCTTCCGGCAGGGTGGAGAGGATAGTGGAGGAAAAGGACGCGGGCCCCCAAGAAAAGGCCATCAAGGAGGTGAACAGCGGGACCTACTGTTTTGATGCCTCTTTAGTATGGCCGGCTCTAGAGGAGATAAAGCCTTTAAACGCCCAGGGCGAATATTATCTTACGGATGTAATCGAACTTTTCTGCTTGCGGGGAGAAAAAGTCCTGGCGGTGGAGTGCCCGGATCCCGAAGAAATACTTGGAGTGAACGACCGTGTGGACCTGGCCCGGGCCGCCCGGGTGCTCCGGCGGCGTATAAACGAGGAACTCATGCGTAAAGGTGTAACCATAGTAGACCCTGCTACCACCTTTGTGGATGCCGGGGTGGAGGTGGGGCGGGATACTATACTTTTACCCTTCACTTTTCTGGAAGGGAAGACCACCATCGGCTCCCGTTGCACCGTAGGACCCCAGACCACCGTAAGGGATAGCTCTATTGGGGAGGAAACGTGTGTAAGTTATTCCGTTGTTTTAGGGAGCGCAGTAGGAGCTCGCTGCCAGATAGGGCCTTTTGCCTATTTGCGGCCGGGGACGGTTTTGGCCGACCGGGTAAAGGTAGGTGATTTTGTCGAAATAAAGGCTTCACGGGTGGGCGAGGACAGTAAAGTTCCTCATTTGACTTACTTAGGAGATGCAGAAGTAGGAAAAAATGTAAATATCGGAGCCGGTACCATAACTTGTAATTACGATGGGCACCGAAAGTGGACCACCGTGATAGGCGACGGAGCCTTTATCGGGAGCAACACTAACCTGGTGGCACCGGTCGAGGTGGGGGAGAAAGCTTTAGTGGGAGCCGGTTCCACCATAACTAAAAACGTACCAGCAGGAGCTCTGGCTTTAGCCCGGGCCGAGCAGGTAAACATTCCGGAGAAAGGCCGGGCCAGGCTAGAAAAAAAAGAAAGGTCGGGTGAGGAATGACCAGCGATACAGAGCTAAAAATTTTTACAGGTAATGCTAACCCTAAGCTCGCCCAGGAGATATCTAGTTACCTGGAAGTTCCCCTGGGCAAGGCCAAAGTGGGGCGGTTTAGCGACGGGGAGATAAGCATAGCCATCGATGAAAGCGTGCGGGGGGCAGATGTATTTGTAATCCAGCCCACCTGTAACCCGGTGAACGAAAATTTGATGGAGCTTCTCATACTTATCGATGCCCTCAGGCGGGCTTCGGCCTGGCGCATAACGGCCGTTATACCCTATTACGGCTATGCCCGGCAGGAGAGAAAAACCCGGGCACGGGACCCTATATCGGCCAAGCTGGTGGCTAATCTCATCACCGCGGCCGGCGCAGACCGCGTTCTTACCATGGACCTTCATGCCGGGGCCATTCAAGGGTTCTTCGACATACCGGTGGACCACTTGACGGCTATACCGATTTTGGCCGATTATTTTAAGGGCTTGGATCTCAAAGAGCTAGTTGTAGTCTCACCCGATGTAGGGGGAGTAATACGGGCCCGTAACTTGGCCGAGCGCCTCGGGGCAGAGATTGCTATAATAGACAAGCGCAGGCCGGCCCCCAACGTGGCGGAAGTAATGAACATAATCGGAGAAGTAGAAGGCAAAACAGTAATTATGGTGGACGATCTCATTGACACCGCCGGAACCATCTGCCTGGGTGCCCGGGCCCTAAAGGAACAGGGCGCGCGAGCCATCTACGCTTGTTGTACCCACCCGGTGCTGTCGGGGCCTGCGGTAGAGAGGCTGAAAGACGCTCCCGTGGAGGAGGTAATAGTTTGCAACACCATCCCGGTGCCCCCGGAGAAAGATATCCCCAAGCTCCGCCACCTTTCGGTAGCGCCCCTTTTAGGGGAGGCCATCATGCGTATCCACCGGGATGAATCTGTCAGTACTTTATTCGATTAATTGCCGGCTACCGGATTTGGTCCGTACCTCGCTCCGGTTATTCCGGGATATCTCCCGTTGGCCCCTTGGGCTTATCTTTTCGGTTTAATCCGGGCAAGCGCTTTAGATACTGGCTTAAACTTTCACTCCATTTTTCCGTGGCCCTGGCTGCGGTTTCCAGACCGGGCCAGTTCCAGGCCCCGCGGCGGCGCTGGAGGAGAACGGGGGCTTCGGCCTTGACGATTAGGGCATCCCGGCCGCAAGTCCGGATGGCAGAGGCCGGAAGCAAGTTATGGCCCTGCCAGAGCTTACCCTTTAGCTCCAGTTCCAGTATCTTACCGTCCCGGGGGTCAAAGTAGAAATCCTCTACGGTACCTAGCACAGCCCCTTCTTCTGTTATTACCCTGGCTCCAACGAGAGGGAGGAGTTTCTTGGCCAGCTCCTCAAGCTCGGGAAGGGAGCGCAAGTTTACCACTGCTGAAGATGCGTCGACGGTTACGGCATGGCTGCCGATGTTTTTTACGTGGCTGTAAGGTATCACGGGTTGCTCCTTAAACAAGCCTTTACGGTCTAAAATAATACCGGCAACAATGAGGTTGGAAAGGTCGAGGAGGAGGCGCTTTACGCGACCTACTACCCGGCCGTCTGACAAGCTTATGACCGGCATTCCCAAGACTTTTTTGCTCCGGTACAGCATGTTTTTTCACCTCCCGGATGGAAAATGTTTATGCTTGAAACGGCCGATTTATGCTACATTATATAGGTGGAAGAAAGGAGAGAAACATCATGGAAGCCAGCGTATTAACGGTTCAACCCAGGGAAAATACCGGAAAAGGACCGGCTCGCCGCTTAAGACGGGAGGGCCTCCTGCCCGGAGTTTTATACGGCCGGGACGCGGGGAACGTTCCTATAATAGTTAGACTCAAAGAGCTTAAAAAGATTTTAGAAACAGAAGGGGAAAGAGCTTTAGTCAAAGTTCATTTAGAAAAGAATGATGGAAGGCAGGAATACACGGCCCTTTTAAGGGAGGTCCAGCGGGATCCCCTACGGGGTAATCTTCTCCATGTGGACCTCTTCCAGGTTCCGGCCGGAGAAAAGATCACGGTTACGGTGCCCGTGGTTTTAGAAGGCGAGCCGCGAGGGGTCAAGGCCGGGGGTATCCTACAGCACGGATTATCCGAGCTGGAGATAGAATGCTTGCCTGCCGACCTGCCTGAGGCCATTGTGGTGGATGTGAGCGGCCTAGATGTGGGCGACCACCTTTCTGTAGCGGATATCCAGCCGCCTAAGGGGGTAAGGATCCTTTCTGACCCCGAAAGCCTTATTGCCACCGTGGTAGAACTGGAGAAAGGCGAAGAGGCGGAGGCTGAGCAAGAAGGTGAGGAGAGCGGCGGAGAATAAAGCGGCCCAGCGCCTCCAGCAACTATTAAAAGCGACGACACGGACCTGCATAATATTCATAATACACGGGGAGGATAAGCTATGAAGATGGTTGTGGGCCTGGGTAATCCAGGCCCACAGTATGAGACCACCCGCCATAATGCCGGGTTCATGGCTTTGGACCTGCTTGCTGACGAGTTGGGGATAAACCTTACCCGACAAAAGCCGGACGCACTTACAGGTACGGGCGTTGTAGAGGGCCAGCGGGTTCTATTGGTCAAACCTCTTACCTTTATGAACTTGAGCGGCCGGGCAGTATCCAGGCTGGCACGCTGGTACGGCATCGCCCCGGAAGATATTCTGGTAATTTTAGACGATTTGGACCTCGCCCCCGGCCGCCTGCGTATACGGCCCCGGGGCAGCTCGGGCGGCCATAAAGGTTTGGCTTCCGTCCTCGAGGCTTTAGGCACCGAGGGGGTGCCGCGAGCCAGGATAGGTATCGGCCGTCCCCCGGAGGGCAAGGACGTGGTAGAATACGTTCTGGAGCCGTTCACGGATGAGGAGTGGGAGGTTGTCCGGCCCGTCCTCATAAAAGCTGCCCATGCTGCGAGATTTTGGCTTGTTGCGGGAAATATAGAAGAGGTGATGAACCGGTATAATGGCTAGAATCCGGCGACGGAGAGGGTAGGCCGTTGTCAGAGCTTAAGGCCTTGCTGGCTGGAGCTTTAGCCTCTGTTTTAGCCTGGATTATAAATCGGCAGTTTTTGGCCAGGTGGAAGCTTAACATATCCCTCTGGGGCCCGCTCGGAGAAGAGCTCCTTAAGACGGGCCTAGCCTTCCTGCTAGGAGGCTCCTTAGCCCTCACCCATTTTACCTTTGGTCTGGTGGAAGGATGTTGGGAATGGGGGAGGGGAAGAAGGGGTGCGGCCTGGGGCGCCGTAGCCAGCCATACGTTTTTCGGCTTATGCAGTTTCTTTGCCTGGCGGGCCACGAATTCCTTTTTTTGGGCCTGGGGGGCGGCCGCGGCGGTCCACATAGGATGGAACTCATTTTTCTATTTTCTTCACCGCCAGCCGCCCCGTACTTAACTTTGCAAAGGAGAGCCGGGGAGGCGTAGGGTCCCTTTCCCTTGACTTAAAGAGGAAACCCGGTCTATAATGAAAAAAGCAGGGGCCCTGATAAAGGGGCCTTTTAATAATGTAAGGCGATTAATGTAAAAGCGAAAGGTTAGCGAGAGGGTATATGTATAATCACGGACTCTTAAAAATCGTTAGAGATAGCGCACAATTTCACAATCTGGCGGAAGGCTTGAGGCAGGGACTGGCCGAGCAGCAACTGTACGATATCCCGGATGGCTTGAAAAGCCTCTGGGTTACGGCCATGGTGGCCCAGTTCCAGCCTTTATTGGTTATAACGGCTACGGCAGATGACGCCCAGCGCCTGGCCGCGGATGTGGATGCCTTCTGGCCCGGAGAGGGTATAGAGTATCTTCCGGCGGGAGAGCTTTTACCTATAGGTGTGCACGCCTACAGCCCGGACATACCGGCCCAGCGTATACGGGTTTTGAGTAATTTGTTGCAGGGTAAAGCCAGGGTAGTAGTTATGGGCGTGGAGGCTTTGGCGGGTAAGCTTCCGCCGCCGGAACTTTTCCGGGCGAGGATCTTAACTTTGAAGGTAGGCGATAGTGTAGATCGTGAGGCATTGCTTGAGCGGCTTATCTTTCTGGGCTACCGCAGGGAGGAAGTGGTCGAGGCTCCCGGCCACCTCGCCGTAAGGGGCGGGATTATCGACATTTATCCGCTCGGTGCCGAGCAGCCAGTAAGGTTAGAATTTTTTGGGGATGAAATAGATTCCTTACGCTCCTTCGATCCCGCCACCCAGCGCTCGGTGGAAGAGCTAAAAGAGGCGGTCATCACCCCGGCTCGGGAGATGGTTGCTCCGGACGAGAGGGAGCCGGGGCTTAAGCGCCTGGAAGAGGAGTACTTTAAAACACTGGAGCGGTTAAAAAGGGGCCGCTCCCAGGCTGCCCGGGAGCTGGAGGACAGGATGTCGCCGCTTTTGGCCAGCCTTAAAGAGGGTGAATGGCCTGAAGGGGTGGAACAATTAGGCCCCTTTTTTTATCCCCGGTTGGCAAGCATACTGGAGTACTTCCCCCGCCCACCCGTGATCGTCTTAGATGACCCGCAACGCCTTATGGAAGAGGCGAAACGCCGGGAAAAGCACCGGGTAGACATCTTTACCCAGATGCTGGAGGGCGGCCTGGCCCTACCTTCTCAGGGGGAAGCCTACGCTACGGCGGCCGAACTGGAAAATCTATTTACCGGTTACCAGCGCGTGTACTTTACCCTTCTTCCCCGGCGGGCCACCTTAGGAGTACGCCGGATAATAGGTGTCGGTGCCCACTCCATTCCGGCTTTCCAGGGGAAGATAAAGCTCTTGGTCCAAGAGTTATCCCGCTTGCGCCAGGAGCAGTACCGGATCGTCCTTATGGTTGCAGACCCCGGACGCATAGAGGCTCTGCAGCAGAATCTGGGGGCCGAAGGGTTGGAGACGGTGGCCCTTCAAGACGTATCCACTCCCCCCCAGCCCGGCCAGGTGGTAGTTGTCCCCGGGAGGTTGCGCCAGGGCTTTAGCTGGCCTCAGATGCGCTTGGCTATTTTGGGAGATGCCGAGCTTTACGGCCCGGTGCGCAGGCCCCGCAGGCACAAAGTAGTCCGGGAAGGGCTGCGCATAAGCTCCTTTAGCGACCTTAAAGAAGGGGACTACGTGGTTCACGTCCATCACGGTATCGGCAGGTACCTTGGTATCCAGCAACTGGAGGTAGAGGGGGTCAAAAAAGACTACCTCGTTATCCAGTACGCGGGCAACGACCGCTTATACGTACCCATCGACCAGATCTCTTTAGTGCAAAAATATATCGGCTCAGATGGGCACGTCCCCCGGCTGTATCGCCTGGGAGGGAACGAGTGGGCCAAGGTAAAGGGCCGGGTACAGGAAGCGGTACGGGCCATGGCCGAGGAACTCTTAAATCTTTATGCCACCAGGCAGACCATAGAGGGGCACGCCTTTTCTCCGGATACGCCCTGGCAGAGGGAATTTGAAGAAGCCTTCCCTTATACGGAAACACCGGACCAGCTTAAAGCCATAGCCGAAGTCAAGGCCGACATGGAAAAGCCCAAACCCATGGACAGGTTGTTATGCGGGGACGTAGGGTACGGTAAAACGGAAGTGGCTCTGCGGGCGGCCTTCAAAGCTGTTATGGACGGCAAGCAAGTAGCCGTCCTGGTACCCACTACGGTTTTGGCCCAGCAGCACTACAACACCTTCAAGCAGCGTTTCGCGCCTTACCCCATAAAGGTAGCTGTTTTAAGCCGCTTCCTTTCGCCTAAAGAGCAGGCGGAGACCATAGCGGCCCTGGCCCGGGGGGAAATAGATATAATAATAGGCACCCACCGCCTTCTTTCCAGTGATGTTACCTTCAAAGACCTGGGCCTGGTAATAATTGACGAAGAACAACGCTTCGGAGTAGCCCATAAGGAAAAGCTCAAGCAGCTCCGCTATAGCGTAGATGTATTGACCATGACCGCCACGCCCATTCCCCGGACGTTGCACATGGCCCTGGCCGGTGTACGGGACATGAGCCTTATAGAAACCCCACCGGAGGACCGCTTCCCCGTACAGACCTATGTGGTGGAGTATAGCCCGGAGCTGGTGCGGGAGGCCATCAGGAGGGAACTCGAACGTGGAGGCCAGGTGTATTACGTCCACAACCGCGTTTCCGACATCGAACAAGTAGCCTTTACCCTGCAACAGCTGGTTCCCGAAGCCAGGATCGCCATAGCCCACGGCCAGATGTCCGAGGAAGATCTGGAAAGGGTAATGCTGGACTTTATTGAAGGGCATTATGATGTGCTAGTCTGCACCACCATCATCGAAAACGGGCTGGATATCCCCAACGTCAACACCCTCATTGTAGACGAGGCCGATAACTTCGGGCTGGCTCAGCTTTATCAGCTCAGAGGCCGTGTTGGCCGCAGCAACCGCCTGGCCTACGCCTACTTTACCTACCGTCCCGATAAAGTGTTAGGTGAAGCGGCGGAGAAGCGGCTGGCCGCCATCCGGGAGTTTACGGCTTTAGGTTCGGGATATAAGATAGCCCTCCGGGATCTCCAGCTGCGGGGTGCGGGAAACCTTTTGGGTCCCGAACAGCACGGCCACATGCTGGCCGTAGGTTTCGATCTTTATTGCCAATTACTGGAGGAAGCCGTGCGCAAAATTAAAGGCCAGCCCGTGCCGTCCGACACAACGAGGCCGCGCGGTGCTGCTGTAGAGCTCAAAGTGGATACCTTCTTGAGCGATAACTATATTCCCGATGCCAGCCTCAAAATGGAATTCTACCAGCGGCTGCTTGCTGCCAGCAGCGTGGCGGAGGTAGACGAAATAGCCGCGGAAATGATAGACCGGTTCGGCTCGCCGCCCCCGGCAGCAGAAAATTTGATTCTTATGGCCCGCATAAGGCTTTTAGCTGGTGAGCTGGGTATAACCAGTGTCCAACAGCGGAGCGGAGAAGTGGAGCTTAAGTTCAACGAACAGCCCGCCTTAAAGGGGGAAAAGCTGCTTGAGCTTTCCTCTTTCTTCCCCCGCCGCCTCTCCTTTTCTTCCGCCGGTGGTTTGGCCATTAGGGTACGTACCAAGGGCCTGGACAGCCATGGGCTTCTTAAACTCCTGCAGGAGCTACTAACCCGCATGCGGGAGTTGGCTCGCGCTTAAGGCAGCTTAAGGAAAAACATGAATAAACGCCTAAAAGGGGTTATATACTAACAGTGAAAAGCTCGAACCCTTGCCAGCCACCCAGGGAGGAAAAGGGGGGAAGATAGTGAAAGCAACAGGTATAGTCCGGCGTATAGACGATCTAGGCCGCGTAGTTATACCCAAGGAGATCCGCCGTACCTTGCGCATCCGCGAAGGCGATCCCTTAGAGATTTTCGTGGATAGGGACGGGGAAGTGATCTTAAAAAAGTACTCTCCCATCGGTGAACTGGGCGATTTTGCCAAGGAATACGCTGACGCCTTGCATGAAGCTGTAGGGCATATCGCCTGTATTGCCGACCGGGACAACATCATAGCCGTAGCCGGTGCGCCCAAGAAAGAATTCCTGGATAAACCCATCGGCCCGGCCGTGGAGAAGGCTATGGAAGAGCGCAGAGCAGTGATCATCAATAATCCCGGAGAGCACATTTTATGCAAGGACTGCCCGGAAGACACGGAAGGCGAACCTTGCAAGTTCTCGGCAGAGGTCATAGCGCCCATTATCGCGGAGGGGGATCCTATTGGAGCAGTCATCCTTTGTTCCAAGGACCCGAATGTAAAAATGGGGGAGATGGAGTTAAAACTTGCGGAGACGGCGGCAAGTTTCTTGGCCAAACAGATGGAGCAGTAGAAAAGTGCAAGCCCCTTGACAAAAAGGGGCTTGTTTTTTGGGGGTTTTGCCGGGTAAAATAAAGGCGGCACGAAAAAGGTTTGGGAATACTGGACTGAAGAGAACTTGGGGTGGCCATTTTTGTATGCCCGGCAGGTGTTATGTAGCAGGTTTGGGCCCCGGGAATCCCGAAGATATACCTTTGGGCTTATGGAAATTATTAGAGCAGGATTCCCGTCTCCTCTATCTACGCACAGCCCACCATCCGGCCGTAAAAACCCTGGAGGAGCGGGGTATTAAGTTTACCTCCTTTGATCCCCTTTATGAAAAAGCCTCTTCCTTCGAAGAGCTCTACCAGGATATGGTTAGCACTCTCCTAAAGGCTTGCGAAGGCCGGGAAATTGTATACGCCGTGCCGGGCCATCCTCTGGTTGCGGAGACCTCCGTCAGCCTGCTTCTAGAGAGAGCCGGGGCTCAAGGGGTAGAGGTTTCCCTCATCCCTGCCCTAAGCTGCCTTGATGCGGTCTTCGCCGCCTTGAAACTCGACCCTGCCCGGGGGTTAACCATACTGGATGCCCTGGCCTGGCCCGGGCACCCCTGGGACCTGACCCAAGGCGCCCTTATAACCCAAGTGTACAACCGCCGGGTGGCCGGGGAGGTCAAACTTAAGCTGATGGATTTCCTCCCCGATGAGCACCCGGTGGTGGTGGTCAGGGCGGCCGGAGTAGCAGGGGAAGAGAGGATAAAGGAGATACCCTTATACGAGCTGGACAGGTTAACCTGGCTGGATCATCTAACTACCCTTTACGTAACGCCCTATCCGGAAGGCCGCAAATATACTCTGGAAGGGTTGCGGGAAATTATGGCCCGCCTCCGCGGTCCCGAAGGCTGCCCTTGGGACAAGCAGCAAACTCACCAGACCCTCAAACGTTACCTCTTAGAGGAAGCTTACGAGGTTATAGAGGCCATAGAGGAAGACGATATGCATAAATTAAGCGAGGAATTGGGAGACTTACTGCTACAAGTGGTCTTCCATGCCCGGCTGGCCGAAGAAAAGGGTTTCTTCAACTTGCGGGACGTAGTAGCCGGTATTGTTGATAAAATGATCCGCCGACACCCTCACGTTTTCGGGCAGGCTAAACTTAAGACGGCCCAGCAGGTATTAAAGCGCTGGGAGGAAATCAAAGCCTTAGAAAGGAAGGATGGCCAGGCCGCCGTCTTAAAGGCGCCTCGTACCCTCCCGGCCCTGTTACGGGCCTTAAAGGTCCAGGAGCAGGCCGCAAGGAGAGGGTTTGACTGGCCGGAAGTTAAGGGGGTGTGGGCAAAAGTCTTTGAGGAACTGGAAGAACTCGAGGCTTCCTTGAAGGCAGGTGAAGAAAAAGAGATCACTGAGGAGGTGGGGGATGCCCTCTTTGCCCTGGTGAACCTTGCCCGCTGGCTCAAAGTGGACCCGGAAGGTGCCCTCAACCGGACCGTCGACAAATTTTGCCGCCGCTTTGAGTATATAGTACGGGAGGCCCGGAGGCAGGGCCGGGAGCTTCAGAGCATGACCTTGGAAGAGATGGATGCCCTTTGGGAAGAGACAAAAAAATTAAAGATATACTAGCTGGCAATGCAGGAGAATGTTGTATTTTGGCGAATTAAGGTATAGAACTTGATTGCAGGTTAAATAATTTTAGGCCAATAAAAAGCTAAAAAATAAAGGTAAACAAAACTTTAAGAGAGGAGGGTTAATACTTGAATAAAGCGGAGCTTGTAGCCAGCGTGGCGGAGAAGGCTGAAATGACCAAAAAGGATGCCGAAAAGGCCGTGAACGCCATTTTTGCCAGCATTGAGGAGGCCTTGGCCAGGGGCGATAAGGTACAGCTGGTAGGTTTCGGCACCTTTGAGGTGAAGGAGCGCGCTGCCCGAGTGGGCCGCAACCCGCGTACGGGCGAGGAGATCTCCATCGCCGCCACCAAAGTGCCGGTGTTCAAGGCGGGCAAAGCCTTGCGGGATGCAGTTCTTAAATAGGCAGGTTTTACATTAAAGTTGCGGCTGGATAAATTCCTAAAGGTCTCTCGATTAATTAAGAGGCGGACCCTGGCCAAGGAAGTCTGTGAGGCCGGAGCAATAGAGGTTAACCGTCGCCCGGCCAAGCCCAGCACGGAGGTAAAGCCAGGGGATGTTATCACTTTAAACCTGGGCTCGCGCTGGCTTATAGTAGAGGTTCTGGCCACACCCGAACATGTGCCTGCCGACAGGGCCAGGGAACTCTATCGTATCATAGAGGAGGGCAGAACCACCTCTAATTTCCAGGCATAGCCCTGCCCGAGTACGACGATACTAGTTTCAAAAGATTAGGGGTGGGAGGCTATGCCTGAAAGGATTAGAAAGTGGACTGCCCTCGGTTTGCTTGCGGCCCTTGCCTTGGCCGTGGCCGTAGGAGCCTTTATCCGGGGCGGCCGGGCCTTCCGGCGGCCGATGGTAGGTAAGGAACCCACCATCTCTCTATATCTCCACGAGACGGGCGAAACTCAAAGTATCAAAATGGAAGATTACATTAAAGGCGTAGTGGCGGCCGAAATGGACCCCGACTGGCCCGTCAATGCCCTGGCGGCTCAGGCCATCCTGGCCCGCACCTTTACCCTAAAGAAGATTGAAGAAGGCGGGGCCAAGGCAAGGGGAACAGACGCTTCTACCGATGTAAAGGAATTTCAGGCCTATGCCCCGGAAAAGATAAACGATAACGTCCGCCGCGCCGTGGACAGCACCCGGGGTTTAGTCGTTAAATCCAACGGCCGGCTTATCAATGCTTGGTTTCACGCTGCAGGAGGCCCCCAGACGGCTGCTTCGGCCGCGGAAGGTTTGGATTACCACCAGGAAGCGGCGCCTTACGTACACAGTGTAAAAGACCCCGGGCTGGCCATCGCCCCCCAGCAAGATAAGGCCTGGAGCGTTGAGTTCAGCAGGAGCGAGCTGGCAGACGCGGTCCGTAAAATAACGGGTCGTGATCCCGGACCCATCAAAAGCGTGCGGGTGGCCGAAAAGGGACCTTCCGGCCGGGCGACCAAGATCCAGGTAGGGGGGTTAACCGTAAGCGGGCCCGCCCTGCGGCTTGCTCTAGGTAGCGAACGCCTCCGCTCTACCTTTATAACCGGGGTGGAGGTGCGAGGTGAGCGGGTTATTTTTAAGGGTCAGGGTTATGGCCACGGAGTGGGGATGAGCCAGTGGGGTGCCCGGGCGCTGGCCGAGCAGGGTAAGTCACCGGAAGAAATTATAAAGTACTTTTTCAAAGACGTAACCATAGAGAAGGCCTGGTAGGACCAGGCTTTTTTTACTTTCTTTTTTAATAAAGACATCTTTTCTCTTTAACATACATCCCTTCCTTAAGCCATAAGATAAAAGGGGGGGAGCAAAAGTGGGAGAGGGCCAGCACCGGGTGGAAGTAACGGATCGCCAGAATATCTCGGTCAGCGGAGTAGTACAAGTGATGGGATATGATGAAGAAGAGATAATCCTGGAGACGACCCGCGGAATTCTGGTTCTCAAAGGCAAGAATTTCAATATATCCAGCTTGAGCCTTGAAAACGGTACCTTAGAGGCCAGCGGCTTTCTAAATTCCCTAGATTATCGGGAAGAAGGGGCGGCCAAAAAAAGCTTCCTCCGCCGGATTCTTAAATGAGCCCGCATAACGAGCCCTGGCTTACCTTTTCGGCCCTGGCCGGGTGGGGGCTAGTCCTGGCCTTTTTACTGGACTGCTACCGGGTCTGCCGTTATTACTGGCGGCCTTCCCGCCTCATAACCCAAGCCGCTGATTTGATTTTTTGGCTGCTCCTTCTCCTGCTTACCTTTATCGTCCTTTTCCACGTAAATTGGGGGGACCTCCGGGCCTACGTCTTTGTAGCCTGGGCTTTGGGGGCCTTCCTTTACACTCAAGGTAGCTACCGCCTACGGCCCTGGCTCTACCGGTTCTTTCGCCTTCTGTCCTTCCTTCGCCTTCCCCGCCGCAAAAACAGCTAGCGAAACGACTGGCGCAGGGCTTAAGAGGGTCAAAGCTTCCGGGTCCTAAAAAAATTAGGACGGTCCTAAAGCAGGAAATTTCCAGCTCCAGTCGAATAATAAAAGTACCAAATTTGTCCATAGATTGTACATAACCTGTAGATAAACTGTAGATAAACTTGGAGAAGGTCTTTCCTCAGTGCATATAGAAATTCGTGGCGCCGAAAAACTAAGCTTCCGGGAAAGGCAGGTAGTAGCCCTGAAAGAATCGGGCCTCAGCAATGAGGAGGTGGCCCGCCGGCTAAATTTAAGCCCCAGCAGCGTGGCCACCCTTTACCACCGGGCCCGGGCCAAGGGTTATCAGGTCGTAATCGTCCTTCCGGGCGAAATACTGGGCCTTCCGGTAGAAGAAGGAGAGGATTAAGCTGCGTCCCTCCCTCAAAGAGTCCTATCCGCATTTTAGCCCCGTTTTTCACAATCCCTACTCTCTTGCCGGGTGTTATTCTCCCGTGGAGCAACCTTCTTCAGCCCTTTCCGCTAAGCCGAGGGCAAGAAGGAAGCGCTCCCGTCGCCAGCCCTTACGGGTAGGCCGGGTACTTTTGCTCTTTATTGTACTTTACCTTTTTTATTCCTTTTTACATTTGGGTATAAGCCTCTACAAGGTAGAAAAGGAATTGGAGTTCTACAGGCAGCAGAAGGCCGCCCTTCTGGAAGAGCAGGCGCGGCTTAAAGAGGAAATACAGAAGCTAAACAGCGATACCTACATCGAGCGGATGGCCCGGGAAGAGCTGGGCCTTATAAGACCAGGGGAAAAAATAATTTTGCCCGCCAAACCCGCCACCGATATCCCTCCTTACGTCCCGCCGCCCCCGGGACATGAATTCCGCGATTAGAGTTCTTTTCCGGCCTGGGCTGGCGTATATATAAGGGTAGGACAAACCCTAGGGCGCTCAAATAGTCCCTAGCAGCAGGGGGCGTTGGTCTTGCGCAAATTTCTAGGGGTTGCCTTGATTCTCCTTTTTGCCCTGGTGATTATCCTGCCCTCCCTCATCATCCAAGGGCTGGGGAGGCTGCGAAGCCCCGTGGAGGTAGAAACCCAAGAAAGAGTAGTAAGGCTTTTGGATCACACCCGGGGCGAAGTCATTGCCCTCCCCCTGGAGACCTATGTGGCTGGAGTGGTGGCAGGGGAGATGCCTGCCGAATTCGAGATGGAAGCCCTTAAAGCGCAGGCCGTGGCGGCCAGAACCTATACCCTCAAAAAAATTGAGGAAGCCCGCGCCAAACCCGATCCCAAGCACCCCCAGGCGGATCTCTGTACAGACCCCACCCACTGTCAGGCTTGGGTGCCGCAGGGGGCCTTAAGGCAGAGATATGGATTTTGGCAGGGGTTGCGTTACGAGCGGAAAATCCTCCAGGCCGTAGATGCTACCCAGGGTTTGGTGCTCACCTACCAGGGGGAACTCATAATACCGGTGTACCACTCCAACAGCGGGGGAAGGACGGAGAGCGCGGAAGCCGTATGGGGTTATGATATACCCTATCTCCGGAGCGTCCTTTCGCCCTGGGACCGGGAATCCCCGCGCTTCCGCAATACGGTAACCTTTACCCTGGCCGAGCTGGACCAGAAGCTAGGGGTAAACCTTTCGGCGGTTCCCGCTGCCGCTCTGACCCCGCCCCGGGGGCAAGCCATCAAGGTGGAGGAGTATACCCCTACGGGTAGGGTTAAAACCATACGCATCGGAGACAAAACCTTTAAAGGGACGGAGCTTAGGCAACTTTTAGGCTTGAGTTCTACCGATTTTACCTGGCAGGTGGAGGGGGACCGTATCACCTTCATAAGCGTGGGCAACGGGCACGGGGTGGGCTTAAGCCAGTACGGTGCCAACGGGATGGCCAAGGAAGGGAAAAATTTCCTGGACATTTTATACCATTACTACCGGGGCGTGAAGGTAGAAAAAAGGTAGCTTAATAAAGGACAAAGGATTAAATACGTATAAAAAGGTAAAAAATGGGGTAGAATCTGGCCGAGGTGAGGCTCATGGAGAATTTCCTTAAACTTTTAAAGGAAAGGGTTGCCCACCTGGGCCAGATAGGGCGGATCTTACGGGGAAGAGCGCTTTACCTAGTTGTGCTGGCCTTCCTGCTGGCGGGAACTTATTATCTGATAACCAATAGATCCGTATTCCAAGGGAAGGTCAAGGTAGAGCCGCTACCCATAGAAAGTTCCGAAAAAGCCCCCGTACAGCCCCAGCCCCGGGAGAGCTTAAGCGGGTCGGAAACCGTACCGCCGGAGTTAAAAGATACAACGGGGGCTTACCCGGCTCAAGCCACACCCGGGGATGCTTCCGGAGAAGAAACGGCGGCCAAAGGAGAAGGGTTAACCTTAAGCCGGCCCTTACCGGGCAAAACGGTGGTTTCTTTCGGCTTTGCATGGTCCCCGACCTTCGGTGATTTCCGCTTTCACCCCGGTATAGATTTGGAAGGGCGGCCGGGTGAAGAGGTCCGGGCGGCCACCCCGGGGACGGTCTCGTTGGTCGAGTACAGTGATGACTGGCGCTACCGGCTGGTGGTGGATGCGGGCAACGGTTATCAAGTTGTCTACGCCCATTTAGACTCTGTTAAAGTTACCAAGGGTAGCAAGGTCAAAGCAGGGGATGTGCTGGGGACTTTAGGCCAGCCCGGCCGTGCCGAGGCTTCCGGCTCCGTTCACCTTCATTTTGAAGTGAAGAAGAACGGGCAAGCCCTCGACCCCGCACCTTACCTGCAATAACCTGGTCTTTTTTGGGCAGCCTCCCAATAAAATTTATAGGGGATTTGGAATAGGGGAGGCTGCTCCATGCAGGACCATATCCGCGAGCGGGTGCTGAAAATAGCCGCCTACCTCGTGCAGTATAACTGTACTGTACGGCAGGCGGCTTCTGTTTTTAAGGTTAGTAAAAGTACGGTACACAAGGATATGACCGAGCGCCTGCCGCGGCTTGATGAGGAACTGGCCACCAAGGTACGCCAGGTTCTGGACCAAAACAAGGCGGAGCGGCATTTAAGGGGCGGGGAGGCTACCCGTAGAAAATATCAGGAAAGGCGACAAAGAAGGATTTCTCCTCCGGTTGCAGAATAATACCAACTAGGCCAGCCTTATCCATCAGGCCGGGGGAGAGGAGGACAACCGGGATAGACATGCTGGGATTAAACCATGATTTAGGTATAGATCTGGGGACGGCTACGGTACAGGTCTACGTTCCCGGGCGGGGTATCGTACTTGATGAACCTTCGGTGGTAGCCATAGACCGGGACAGCGGCCGCCTCATTGCTGTGGGGGAAGAAGCCAGGAAGATGCTCGGGCGCACGCCGGGTAATATCATCGCCTTGCGTCCCTTGAAGGAAGGGGTTATCGCCGATTATGACAGTACGGAGCGTATGCTCCGCTATTTTATTACCAAAGCTTGCGGGGGCCGCCAGGGTTGGATCAAGCCCCGGGTCATGATATGTATACCTGCCCAGGTTACCGACGTGGAGGAGCGGGCCGTACGCCAGGCCGCCCTTCAGGCAGGGGCCAAAGAAGCCTATCTTATAGAGGAACCCCTGGCAGCAGCCCTGGGCGCAGGGCTGGAGATCTCCGAGCCGAGCGGCTCCATGGTGGTGGATATAGGGGGAGGTACCACCGACATAGCGGTGTTATCCCTGGGAGGTATAGTTTGCAGCAACTCCCTTAAAGTGGCGGGGGACAAATTCGACGAGGCCATAATTCGCTACTTGCGGCGGGAAAAAAATCTCATGATAGGGGAGCGGACGGCGGAAGAACTCAAGATACATATAGGCACGGCCCATTTAAGCTCTAAGACTGAACCCCGCCAAATGAACGTGCGGGGCCGGGACCTGGTAACCGGTCTTCCCCGGACCGTGACGGTCACTTCAGAGGAGGTTTACGAGGCCATCCAGGATCCCCTCTGGCGGGTAGTGGGAGCGGTCAAGGAAGTCTTAGAGCGGACTCCCCCGGAGCTGGCCGCAGACCTCTTGGACAAGGGCATTGTTATGACCGGCGGGGGAAGCCTTCTTCACGGTTTGGACAGGCTCTTAAGCGAAGAGACGGGGCTGCCCGTATACATAGCCGAAGAACCCATACTTTGCGTAGCTAAGGGTACGGGGAAGGCCTTGTCTATGCTTGACACTTTAGGACGCCTGACCCGCAAAAAGCAGCCTTGAAGAAGCCCCCAAAAAACCTTTAGGCAGCAACCGGACCGTATCCGGTGCTGCCTAAAGGTTTAGTTTGGTACTCTTTAGACCACCTTCTTCTTGGGTAGGCGGGGCTGCTTGCTTTTGGCGGCCTCGATCTGCTCGTCAATATCCATTATACGGACCAGGATTTCCGCCCGGTCCTTCTGAGGAGCATGTACCCACTGCTCGAGGAGGGCTCTTCTTTCGCGGAGGAGGCTGCGCTGGATGTCCTTCACCCGAGGTTACCCCCTTTCCCTGAATTTAATTAGTACGCAGCTAAATTAAGTATGTGTTTTTTCTTTCCACTCTATTATAACATAAAGCCACCGACTTTGTGAATTATTTCTTGATAAAAAAGTATGAATTCTTTGCTTTACCTAGCTATTTTTATCTCCTGGGGGAAAGAGGAAAAGCGTTATTTATGTCGAAACTGAAAGTGTAATTTAATCTTAAGGAGGGAGGCGCTCTGAAACTAAAGGATATAATTCTAAGGTCGATGCCTGATGCCCCCGGCCGGCGGGGGAGGAGAGGTCCGGTTTCCGTTTTGCTTCCTCTGATTTCTATATTGCTTTTTTCCGCAGTGGTCGTATACATTATTTTTGTCGGGGGCGGCCGGGAAGTCGAGGCCAGCGGTCCTTTGCCGGGTAGCAGCGAAGATCCCCTGGTAACGAAATCTTATGTAGAAAGCTACGTAAACGCGCGCATCCAGGAGGTACAAAAGAAATTTGAGGAGGAGCTGGCGGAGCTCAAGAAAAAGATTTCGGAGCTTCCCGCTGCCCAGGCCAAACAGGTCATATTAGCCATAGGGAGCACTACAGCTTACGTCAATGGTGTACCGCATGTTTTACCCGTGGCCCCTTACCAGGAACCCAACGGCACCTCTATGGTACCCTTTCGCTTTGTCGGGGAAGCTTTGGGTGCGAAGGTAGACTACAAGGGCGAGACCAGCACGGTTAGCTATACCTTGGGTTCTTCGTCAGTGATATTAAAGATAGGCTCCCGCAAGGCCGTTATCAACGGCACGGAGAGGGATCTGCCGGCGGCGCCCAGGCTTGTGGGTGGCACGACCATGGTACCTTTACGTGTGGTGAGTGAAGGCCTGGGTGCCCAGGTGCGCTGGTACGAAGCTACAAGGAGCATCACCATTACCCTGGCCACCTTGTAGTTTTACCGGCCTCCTTGATGCTTTAAGGAGATTCAGTGCCCCGAGGGCATAAGAGGGAAGAAAGAGTAAGAGAGAAGAAAGAGGAAATAAATAAGTTAGCTTTTAGGGAAAGGAGCCAGCTTTAACTTTGGAAGAAGAATTCTGGGGAGAAGCCCGGGCTAAGGCTAAGCCCGCCCGCAAGAAGAGCTTCTTTATGCAGGCCCTGACTTTTATTTTGCTGGGGCTCCTTCTTTTTGCGGGTTTCGGCCTAGCAGGTTACCACCTGGCCGCCTACTTACTGGGACAACCCGTAGCCATGGGCGACACCGTCAAGGAAGGAGAGGTAGGGATATCCAAACCGCCCAGTGCCGTCCTCCTTATCGGGGTGGACGCGCGGAAGGCGAATGAGCCGTCCCGGTCGGACACCATAATCCTCGCCTTTTTCGATGCGGCCGGGAAGCGGGTGGACCTACTCTCCATCCCACGGGACACCTATGTGCGTATTCCCGGATACGGCCCGGACAAGATAAACGCGGCTCATGCTTTAGGTGGACCCCAGCTCCTTATGGACGCCGTAAACAGTTTCTTGGGAACACAGGTGACGAAATACGTAGAAGTGGATTTTGAGGGCTTTGAGAGGCTGGTGGATCTCTTAGGCGGCGTAGACATAGAGGTAGAAAAACGGATGTACTACCCTGAAGAGGGCATAAACCTAAAACCGGGCTTCCAGCATTTAAACGGTCGTGACGCCCTGGCTTACGTGCGTTTCCGCAACGACCCGGAAGGAGATATTGCCCGTATAGGCCGCCAGCAGAAGTTCCTTAAGGCCATGCTGGACCAGGCCCTCCGCCTGGGCACTCTGCCCAAGATACCGAAGCTCGTGAGCGAGGCAAGTAAATACGTCCGCACGAATTTAAGTACCATGGACATGCTGGGTCTGGCCCTCTTTTTAAAGGATATGGACAGCAGCACCGTAATGAGCCATATGGTACCCGGAGAAGGAAAATACATTAAGGGAATAAGCTACTGGGTGGCGGATCAAGAAAAACTTAAGAATGTACTGGCCGAGATCCCCTACTGGCGGAACAGGTACCCTTAAAAATACCGGCTAGAACGGTTTAAAACGGCTACCTATCGGCCGGGCTATCGCCTTGAACACCGGGCTAGGGTGAAGTTACTTCCGGTCAAGCGGGCCATCCTCGACCTTTCATCAAACTGTCCCTGATGACTTGTGTTCTAGTGATCCTTGGTACAGAAACTGGGGAGAAGTCGGGTTTAGAGGGGGTCGGCGCTAGATAAATAAGGTGAAGAGCTGCTGGGTGCTGGGCTGCCGGGTAGATGCCCTAACTTTAAACGAAGCGCTGGAAGTTTTAGGCCGCTTCATAGCCTCGGGCAAACCCCACTATGTAGTGACCCTCAACGCGGAAATGGCCTACCGGGCCATGCACGACCCGAGATTTAGGGATATTGTAAACCGGGCCGGGCTCGTTACCCCTGACGGTGCGGGTATTGTTTGGGCCGCGCGCGTATTGGGGAATCCTGTGCCGGAGAGGGTAGCGGGCATAGACCTGGTGCAGGCTTTAGCTGTACGTGCGGCGGAAGAGGGCTGGCGCCTCTTTTTGTACGGCGGTGCGCCGGGTGTGGCCGAAGAAGCAGGACGGAGATTAAAGGAGCGCCACCCCGGCCTTAACATCTTGGGGACCTCCCACGGGTACTTGAGCCCGGGAAAAGAAGAGGAACTTTTAAAAAACCTTAAGAAGACTTCCCCCGATGTTCTTCTCGTAGCTTTGGGATCGCCCAAGCAGGAATACTGGATGGCCAGACATCTTGCCGGTCTTGGGATCCCCGTGGCCATAGGTGTGGGGGGGAGCCTGGATGTGCTGGCGGGCCGAGCCAAGCGGGCACCCCGTTTTATGCAGGAGTTGGGCCTGGAATGGCTTTACCGGGTAGTGCGGGAGCCGAAGAGGGTCAAAAGGGCCCTCGCCCTGCCGAAATTTATGATAGCGGTGCTGGCGGAAGCCAGAAGAACGCGCGGCAGGAGGAAGTAGCCGGCGCAAGGTTCAACAAAGAAGGTTTAAAAAGTAGAAGGGCTCACGGAGGGAGGGGGAAGACCATTTTTAGGGGAGTGAGAGAGGGTAGCGCGTGCAGATCCACGGGGTTCACCGCTCTTTTGGTACTTCTTTTTATTTTTACCCCCATTATTTCGTGGGCGAAATTTTATGTAAACTACTTTTCCCCTTCTTTCCTCAGCGACCGCGCGGCCAGCATCATAGGGGCCCAAGTTTTAAGCGCGCCGGGCCTTATCACTCCGGAGGGTATAAAGGGGCAAGGTGAAATCATAGGGCTTGCCGACAGCGGCCTAGACACCGGGAAATTAAGCGATCTTCACCCGGATTTTCAGAGCCAGCCCGGTCGCCTGCCCAAAGTTCTTATGCTAAAAAGCTGGGCGGGCCGGAATATTCCTGATGATCCCTTGGGCCACGGCACCCACCTGGCAGGAATAATAGCCGGCACGGGCCTTGCTTCAGAAGGGAAATACGCAGGCATAGCTCCGGAGGCCAGCCTTTACTTCCAGGCACTCTTAAACCCGGAAGGACAGATCTCCCTTCCCTCTAATTTGGAAGAGCTTTTCCGCCCGGCTTACGCAGCCGGCGTGCGGGTGCATGTGGACGGTTGGGGAGGCGGGCCTAACAAGTACGGCAGCACCTCCCGGCAGGTGGACTCCTTTGTCCGCGGGCACCCCGACTTCCTCGTTGTCTTCGGTGCGGGAAACAGCGGCCCGGTGCAGGGGAGCCTTACCTCGGAGGCCAACAGCAAAAACGCCCTGGTGGTAGGGGCGAGCCAGTCGGCGAGGCCCGCCTTAAGCCCCGACGCCCAGGACACTTCCAAACAAGCCCCCTTTTCCAGCCGGGGGCCCACAGGTGACGGGCGCCTAAAACCGGACCTTCTGGCTCCCGGGACGGGGATCGTCGCCCCACGCTCGCGTATGGCTCCTTCAAACTTTCCGGCGAATCCCAACTACAACCTCGAAAGCGGGACAAGTCAGGCCGCAGCTATTGCCGGAGGGGCGGCTGCCCTTTTGCGCCAATACCTTAGGACAGAATATGGTCTCAAAGACCCTTCGGCTGCGCTCCTTAAGGCTACCCTCATTAACGGCGCCCGGGAGATACCCTCTTCCGCGGAAGGAGGCCTTTCCTTTGGCATCCTGGACCTGGCCGGCACAGTGCTGTCCCTGGAAGAAAAGCTTATGACCCTGGTCGATGAAGCCCGGGGGCTGGCAGCCGGTGAGGTGGCAAGCTACGAATGGACAGTTAATGATGCGCGCTTTCCCCTTAAGGTTACCCTGGCCTGGACGGACCCCCCGGCTCCTACAGGTGCTAGCCCCACCCTGGTAAACGATCTAGACTTGATAGTTGTAGGGCCTGATGGGAAGGAATACCGGGGCAACGACTTTACCGGAAAAGGGGGAAAAGATAGCCTCAACAACGTAGAGCAAGTTTACATAAAAAATCCCCAGCCCGGGCGCTACCTTATCCAGGTTAAAGCTTCCCGGGTCAAGGAGCCGGCCGTAACCGGGAGCTCCTCCCCCCGTCAGGACTTCGCCTTAAGCTACGGCCAAGTAGTTTTTCGCAGCATAGTTACTTCCGTTGAAGACGGTGGTCGGGTGAAGACGGCCGGCGGAGAGGTTATATCCCTTCCTCCTGGTGGGGTAAAAAATATGGTGAACGGGCGACTTCGTTCGGCTTCTGCGGAAAATATCCTCCCGGGTTCCGACATCTACCTGGGACCCAACATTGCCTATATTGTAGGAGCTACCTGGGAGGCCCGGGGCGTGCAGGTTCTCACCACTTCTTTAGGCCGGATGGTGGTAGAGATAAGCCGGGAAGCAAGGGAAGGGGGGTTTTACTTAAACCCCTCGTTTAAAGTACCCGTATTCTTAAACGGCCGGGAAGCCCGGCCGGAGGATGTGCCGCCGGGTGCCGAGGTCGTAGCCAGCCTCAACCCTTCCACCCTCACTTTGTGGCAGGTCTCGGCGGGGATCGTAGAACGGGAGGGGAGTGTAGACAAGGTAGATAAAGGGGAAAGGAAAATCTGGCTTTTTGGCGAGGATAAACCTTATACAATTGATCCCCGTGCAGGCGTTTCCTTTGGCGACCGGCTGGTGGCCGTAAGCAGGGCCGATCTCCCTTGGGGGGCACCGGACAAAGGAGAACTGGAAGGCATTCTTCCCGGTATGGCCGTGCGGCTGAGCATTTCCCCCAGCACGGGCGAAGTCTTGTACCTGGAGGTGAAAAGGGAGGTGGCCCTGGGAAGGCTAGCCGGTATAGATACGGTTTCCGGGCGGCTGACATTGGACACGGGAACTGCTTTGGAACTCTTTCCCGTAGCCCCGGTCTTCCGCGATGGCCGGCAAGTAGGCCTTGAGAGCCTAAAAATTGGGGATTGGGTGCAAGCTCTGGTCTTGCCGGGGGAATATAAAGTCATTTCCCTTAAGGCCTACAGCCGGGTGCTCTACGGCCGCCTTGTTTACATAAACAAGGAAAAGAGCCTTTTGTACCTGGTGGACAACTCCAACCGCTT
This sequence comes from Thermanaeromonas sp., assembly GCF_021890735.1. GTDB lineage: Bacteria > Bacillota > DSM-521 > Neomoorellales > Neomoorellaceae > Thermanaeromonas. The sequence goes on along the minus strand of NZ_JAKKUR010000016.1, from coordinate 2,349 downwards.
CCACGTTCTAAACTTAAATCCCGAAGCAGAGGTTTACCGCTGGGGCCTTACGGCAAGCCGGGAGGCCCTCGCCGCCGGCGATTGGGTCCGGGTAATTTTGGCCCCTGGAAGGGAAGAAATTTTGCGCGTGGACATAGCCCTGCCGGGGGAAGAAAAGGAGGCGGTACTTGCGGGCTTTGATGAAAGCCGGGAATATCTTAAACTTGCTGAGGGTACTTCTTACCCTGTGTCCCCGGTCACCCTCGTTACTTTAGGAGGATACCGAGTTCCCGCCCGTGATCTCCCGCCAGGGCTTAAAGCGCGGATAGTATACATTCCTACCTCGCAGGGCCCCCTGCTTGCCCAGGTGGCAGCCGAAGAGCCTCCGGGCCGGACGGACCCTGAGCTGAAGGTTTCTGCCTTCCCCAGGGGAGATAAATACTTGATCACCGGCTGGACCAGCGCTGACCGGCTGTACGTTTACCGTGAAGACGGGAGCTACCAAGCGGTGAATCTCCTGCCGGGCGGAAACTTTTACCTGGAAGGAGAATCCGGCAACGACTTGCTTTTAGTAGCCTTAGATCGGCGGGCGGGAACCGTAACGGGCCAAAGGTTGGAATTAGGAGGGGAAGGTAGCCTTCCCTTCTGGGATATTTACGGCCACTGGGCCGCCCAGGACATAAAGGCCCTTTCCCGGCAAGGGCTTATAGCCGGCTATGAAGACGGCTCTTTCCGGCCGGATAACCCCATAAGCAGGCTTGAATTCATAGTGTTCCTCGACCGCCTGGCGGAGGTGATCCTGCCTTCGGCCCTGCCTTTTGTGGATGCAGGGGAAATACCCTCCTGGGCCAGGGATGCAGTAGGCAGGGCCTATGCCCGGGGATGGCTTAAAGGCTTTGAAGACGGTACTATCCGCCCCTTCGCCACACTTACCCGGGTAGAAGCTGCTGCCTTCCTCGTGCGGTTTATGGGAGAAAGCGCTCACGCGCCCGCCTCTTCCCTGCCCTTCCGTGATCTCGGTGAAGTGCCTTCGTGGGCTAAGGACGCGGTAGCCCGGACCTATGCGGCAGGGCTTTTGCGGGGATTAACCCCCGATACCTTAGGTCCTTGTTCTCCGTTAACCCGTGCCCAGGCCGCCGCTGTCCTAAAGCGGCTTTTGGATATAGTTCCTTAAAGGAGCTTGCCATCCTTGTTTTGGCTAAATCTTGTACCGTATAATTAAGAAAAGATATTGAGGTGGCGCCTCGAAAACCCTATTTGAGGTGCGTAAGGCAGGTGAGGAAGGGTGGCAATAACAAAGAGGTACACCTACCGTGACTATCTTGAGCTAGGGGATGAGAACCGCTATGAAGTAATCGAGGGGGAACTACACTTGATACCGTCACCCAGTTTCAAACATCAGAGTGTCGTACGGAAGCTGGCCGGATTATTAGCCGAGTGGGTGGAAAAGCGGAACCTGGGTGTAGTTATAACCGCTCCAGAAGGCTGGCGCCTCGCAGGGGCTTATGGGAAAGAAGATGTGGCACTTTCCCCCCTCCTGCCTGGTTTAGAAATAGATTTAAATACCATTTTTGCCTATCCTCCAGGGCTTGAAATATAATTGCTTGAGATTTCATCGATACGCAACCTTTAAATGAGGGGATAACAAAATGCAAGACATTTTAGAAATTATCCTAGAGAGGATCCGTGAGGCAGCCGATCCCGACAAAATCATTCTCTTCGGCTCCCGCAGCCGGGGTGACCGAAAAATGGCCGCCGCAGGCCCCGCCCTTTAGGGCTGGGGATAAGGCGGCCAGATTTTTTTGTGGGCTACAATTATATTGCCGCTTGTAGTATAATCATCTCATGAGGCGCCAATTTAAGTCCAACAACAATATCGTGTATTCTTGCAAATACCATGTAGTCTGGTGCCCGAAATACCGGCGTCCCGTCCTGAAAGATGGGGTGGACGTGCGGCTCAAAGAGATCCTCTTTGAAGTGGCACGGGAGAGAAGGGCCGAAATTATTGAATTGGAGGTAATGCCAGACCACGTCCACCTGCTGGTGGAAGTGGATCCCCAGTTCGGTATCCACCGGCTGGTGAAGCTTATGAAAGGCCGCTCCTCCCGTATCCTCCGGCAGGAGTTCCCGTGGCTCAGATTGAGGCTACCGACCCTCTGGACCAATAGCTACTTCGTAGCAACGGTTGGGGGTGCTCCCCTTGCAACTCTGCGCGAATACATCGAGCAACAGAAATACGTCTGAGACGCCCAGCTTCGTGTGCGAGGTCCCCCTCCGAGTCTCGCCCCCTCAGGAGAAGACTTTGCTGGTCCGGTTGGAGGCGGCCCGCCAGCTCTACAACGCCTGCTTGGGGGAAGCCGTGAAGCGGGT
>NZ_JAKKUR010000076.1 GCF_021890735.1 Thermanaeromonas sp. | reverse complement strand
GTGGATGTTCTGTTTAGAGTTTATTTTACGACTTGGCTGGACTGTAGTGGACAAAGGATATATGTAGGGGAGTACGTTGTATTATGAGGTTAAAAAAGTAGTCACAGGAGGCAGGAAAAACAGGAGAAACGTAGAATATTATAACAATAACACTAAGTGGTATGGACACCGGATAACAAGGAGACATACCAGTGGGTATCGAAGCACGGGAGCTTAAAAGAGTCAAATTATATGAGCAAATTGTAGCCAACATCAAGGAACAAGTATTGTCAGGAAAATTAAAGCCAGGGGAAAGAATACCTTCTGAGCGTGAACTCGCTAAACTTTATGGTGTTAGCCGCTTGGCTGTGCGCGAGGCTTTGAGTGCCTTAGCGGCCATCGGACTCATCGAGGTGAAGCACGGGGTAGGTTGCTTTGTAAGGAAAGTGGAACCACGGCTTATACCAGCCAATATTGGTATAAGCCCGGAAGAAAAAGATCGAGCTATGGAGTTACTGATTTTCCGGCGGGGTTTTGAACCCGAAGCTGCGAGGCTAGCAGCTTTGTATGCCACTGAACAGGAGCTGGATAGAATTTGTCAGCTGCAGGAGGAAGTAAGGAATAACATCGTAGCGGGGGGAACCGCGGTAGAAGAAGATTTCTATTTCCATATGGCCATTGTTCGAGCTACACATAGTCCCATTTTCATCCAGGTAGCCGATGCCATAGAACAATATTGGCTGGAATGCTTTAGATTATGTAAAAAGCATACGTTGGGTGTCCCTAGCAGGTTGCCCGTCCTTTTAGAAGAGCATCAAATAATCATACGCTATCTTATGTACAGGAACGGGGATGGAGCCTATAAAGCTATGAAGATGCACATAGAAAATGCAATCCGAAAATTGGAAACCTGAGGTGATAAATCTTGGAGCTCCCAGGGGCAAGATATAGGTTGGAAGACATTAAGACAGTGAACAGTAGAATGCGGGAAATAAAACGGTTGGTAAGAAGAATTGCCAAGTCGGATGCCAGTGTATTGATTATTGGGGAAAGCGGGGTAGGAAAGGAGCTAATTGCTTCTGCTATTCATAATGAAAGCGGTAGAACAGGAGAATTTGTCGCTATCAACTGTGCAGCTATTCCTGAAAACCTATGGGAGAGCGAGTTCTTTGGTTATGAGGGAGGAGCATTTACAGGCGCCTCTGTCAAGGGTAAGCCTGGGATTATAGAGTTAGCCCATGGGGGGACTTTGTTCTTAGATGAAGTTTCAGAAATACCCCTCCATTTGCAGGCTAAACTCCTAAGAATACTCCAAGAAAAGGAATTTATGCGTGTAGGTGGTAGGGCACGTAGGGCGGTAGACATAAGGGTTATAGCCGCTACCAATAGAGATTTGGGACGGATGGTAGAGGAGGGTAAGTTCCGCCGAGACCTTTACCATCGGTTGAATGTTATCCCCATATATGTCCCTCCCTTGCGGGAAAGGCCAGACGACATTATTTACTTAGCCGAATATTTTTTGAGGGTGTATGCTCATAAGACGGGAAAAAAATTCGCAGGATTTAGCACCCGGGTTAAAGAATTTTTCCTCCATTACCACTGGCCGGGAAACGTTAGAGAGCTGGAAAATGCGATAGAGTGTGCGGTTAATATTGAAGAGAATGTGCGAATAGGCCTGGATAGCCTACCTTACAATCTAAAAATGTTGGCCAAATCATGCGAAAAGAAGGGGGGATCTGAGGTATATAATTCTTGTGACGACTTAGAAGAAAAACTTAAGATCTTAAAACTGCTGGCTAAGTATGGATGGAGCGTAGAAGGGAAAAGAAAAGCGGCCCGGGAAATGGGTATAAGTTTAGCTACGTTTTACCGCCGGTTGAAATGTTATAACCTTTGAGTAAATGTCCTGGTTTATAAGGAGTGAAAATCTGATGAGTATAGGTTTTCGGATTTATACCCAAATTAGACGCCCCCCTCTCTCGCTAGCCGATGCTTTTTTACCTTACTCTACTTCCAACATAGCGGACAACATGGGGAGAATGTTTTGCATGGATGCTGCGATAAAGCCCTTGCGGGAAGATAGCAAATTGGTAGGTATAGCCTTTACTGTAAAAACACGTCCAGGGGATAATTTGCTCGTCCATAAGGCTCTTGATATGGCCCTGCCGGGAGACGTTATTGTAGTAGATGCCCAGGGCGATATGACCAACTCGATTTTAGGGGAAATCATGGTTCGTTATGCCTTGAAGAAGGGACTGAGGGGTTTTGTCATAGATGGCGCTGTCCGGGACTGGGCGGGGATAAAGCAATTAGACTTGCCCGTTTTCGCCAAAGGGGCCAGCCCCCGTGGTCCTTATAAAGACGGTCCGGGAGAGATAAATGTTCCTATATCCTGCGGTGGCGTGGCAGTTTACCCGGGGGATATTATTGTGGGAGATGCGGATGGCGTAGTAGTGATACCGGCCAAGGAAGCAGAAGAGGTTCTCCGTAGGACGAGCGAACTGGCTGCCCGCGAGCAGGCCATTTTCCAACAGGTGGAAGAGGGTACTTGGGACAGGCGGTGGGTAGATGAAATTTTACAGCAAAAAGGATGTGAAATCCTTGAAACGGTATGGAGCTAAAGAGTTACTAAATTTTTGCACCCAGGTACTTGTTAAGTTGGGTGTAGAGGAAGAGAAAGCGCATCTATTGGCAGATACATTGGTTCAAGCCAATCTGCGGGGTGTAGACTCACACGGTGTTACCCGGATGGGTATTTATGTGGAGAGGATAAGGCGAGGATTGGTTGATCCTCATGCGGAGCCGGAAATAATCAAGGATACTCCAGCTGTTGCTTTAATGGATGCGAAGAGCTCTATTGGACAGGTTGCATCTTACAGGGCCATGCAGTTAGCCATTAAAAAAGCCAAGGAGATTGGAACTGGATTGGTAGGCGTACGGGGCTCCAACCACTTCGGAGCCGCGGCCTACTACACCATGTGCGCCTTGAAGGAGGACTTAATAGGCATAGCTCTCTCTAATGCTCCGGCGACTATGGCTCCCTGGGGTGCGCGTTCTCCCTATATAGGAACGAATCCCATTTCTGTGGCTATACCGTCCAACAGGAGATTACCTATAGTTTTCGATATGGCCACGAGTATTGTGGCTAGGGGGAAAATCATACTTGCGGCCCAAAAAGGTGAAAGTATCCCCGAAGGATGGGCCATAGACACAGAGGGACGTATTACTACAGACGCTAAAAAGGCTCTAGAGGGAGCTGTGTTACCTTTTGGAGGGGCTAAAGGTTCAGCCATCGCGATTTTAATAGATATTTTTGCTGGTATCCTCACCGGGGCTGCCTTTGGTCCACATATAGGTGATTTATATCGCAATCTCAAGGAAAGGCAAAACCTTGGACATGTCTTTGCAGCTATCGATCCTAGGGCCTTTGGCGACATAGAGGAGTTCAAAAACCGTGTAGATCAGATGATCGATGAGATAAAAGGTCTGCCGCCCGCCTATGGCGTAGAAGAGGTATTACTGCCCGGAGAAATCGAATTCCGGACAGAAGAGGTGAGGAAGAGAGAAGGAATTCCTTTGGAACCTGAGGTAGAGGAGATGCTTAAAGCCTTGGGTAAGGAGTTTGATGTGCCATGGATAGAGCCGTTATTCGGGTAATTCTCTTCTCGCTTTTATAAAAAATTAATAGATCAGCGAAACCCAAGGATCTCCGATTCAGCACTTTAACCGTGAGAAATTTTGTTGGTGGTACTAAGCCTACCTGGTATTAAAAGTTCTGCGAAATTAACTCGAGGGCATCATAAAAAAACTCAGGGAAGAAGCCTGGGCAAGCTGACAAGGGGGCTTTGTTGAGTTTGGAGGTGAAGCTAAATGCCTAGAGCCTTGCAGCTGCATCCTCGGGATAACGTAGCTGTGGTCTTAAGCAACGTGCAGGCTGGGGAGGAGGTCAGGGTGGCTACGGAAGAGGGTGAGATAAGGTTAATAGCCGGAGAGAGGATATTTCCTTTGGGCATAAGATAGCCTTGCCCCCTATAGAAGACGGGGAATCAGTGCTCAAGTACGGGGAAAAGATCGGTAAAGCCAAGGTGCCTATTCCGGCTGGTAGCTGGGTTCACCTCCATAATCTCTGTTCTGAACGGGGAAAAGGAACGGAACATTATAATGGAAACCGTACCCGGAGGGCCAAGGGAATAGTTAGCGACTGGTTAGAACACCAGGGTTGTACTGAAACTAATGGCAAGGATTTAGGGGATACCGTAGCTCTCTGCCACCCGGTAGGGTGCAGTTAGGTAGGCTGGGATCTTGAGCTTACGGCCCGGGCTCTCAAGGGGGTGGGGAGACATCCTAATTTCTACGGCGTTGTAGTTGTAGGACTAGGCTGCGAGCGACTCCGGACTCATGAAGTGGCGGAAAGTATTGCCGGTGCTGGGAAACCAGTAAAAGTGGTGAGGGCGGTAAGTGAAGAAGTGGCGCAGGATATTCTGGCTACCATTGAAAGGATGGAAGCCCAATTGCCACCGCTCCGCCTTGATTTCGTCGGGCAATGAAGACGGCGGAGTAACTACCGTGGTGGAAAAGGCCTTGGGCGGGATCTACAAGGCCGGGACCGGCCCCATTAAGTGGGTTCTCGCTTACGGACAAGAGGTACCAGGGCCAAGGCTTTATCTTTTGGACTGCGGGGGCCACGATGGAGAGGCTACTACGGGGTTGGTGGCTTCTGGGTGCCAGGTGGTGGCCTTTACTACCGGCCGCGGTACACCCACGGGTTTTCCCGGGGTACCGGTGATAAAAATTACAGGCAATTCCATACTTTCAAGCGTATGGAACTGAATATCGATTTTGATGCCAGCGGTATCCTGGAAGGTCAGAGGCTAGGAAGTGGGAGCCGAGCTTCTAGAACTCCTCTTGCGGGTGGCTTCCGGGGAGCTTACCAAAGCCGAAGTCGGGCGGCATGAGGAGCTATTTTGCATAATCCGCAATTCTGTATGCGAGTAGGTTACTCAGAAGCTCCCCTTCTAGAATAAAGAAAAGCTTATCAGCCTTTGGCTGCAAGAACGCTGAAGAAGGCCCGTTTCCGCGTAGCCGAAACACGTTTATGTGGCTGGCGACTCTCGAACTGTGGCCGTAGCTCATGCTTTTTCAGAAATGGTAGTTACCAGAATGCTAAAGTTGTGGTTTTTCATAGGTGGGTATACTACTTGACCGGGACATGGAGTAACTTACTACTGTGAAAAGTTAACTTGAGAAATATGTTGAGAAATCCAAGGTGACCTATACAGTTGGAGAAGCAATATTAAGCACTGGCACAAAACTTGCTATACCGAATTGCATTGCAAGGGCTTAGCGCAATATTGTAGTGCGCCCATTGCAAACCTCTTGTGGAACACAAGATAGGGTATAGTTGCTGCAAACATGGCGTAGGCTAACAGGGTTCCCCTGTTAGCTGGCTAAGAGTAAGCCTTTAACAAAAGATAAGAGGTTAAACATGAAGAGCTATTCTGTATAACCAGTCGTTAAAAACCGCTGATATTACTTTTGTGAGAAAGGGGTGATAAATGCCTAATTACCCAGAAGGGCTAGTATACTTAAGAAAATGTTGGTTTAAAAACTTGTAGAAAATCGAAAGGGGGAAGAAAAGCATGCTGAAAAGAAAGGGAATATACTACTTATTAATTTTCCTAGGCATAGCGGCTCTCATACTTGTCAGCGCAGGATGCGGCAGTAAGCAGGAAAAGTACCCTACGAAGCCCATTAATGTAATAGTAGCTTATGCAGCTGGCGGCGGCACCGATGTCGGGGCTAGAACGTTGTTACCGTATGTTGAGAAAATACTCGGGCAGCAAATGATAGTGGTAAATAAACCCGGAGGAGGCGGCTGGGTTGGATGGTCAGAATTAGCACAGGCCAAGCCGGATGGCTATACTATTGGATACATTAATACTCCTAATTTGATGACCGGTTATCTAGATCCGAACCTGAAGAATCCTCATAATTTGTCTAGTTTCGTACCCATAGCTAACCATGTAGTTGACCCCGGCGCTATTGCTGTTAAGAAGGATAGCCCGTTCAAAGATATAAAAGACATCATTGAAGCGGCTAAAAAGAATCCTGGAAAAGTAAGCGTCACCTCAACTGGGGTGGGTAGCGACGACCACTTAGCAGCTATTGCTATTGAACGGCAGACGGGTGCAAAATTTAATGTTATACATTCTAAGGGATTTGCGGACAACCTTACCGCAGTTCTTGGAGGCCATGTAGATGTGCTTTTCGGCAATGTAGGTGAAGTCTATGGTCCCTTCAAGGATGGTTCTATTAGGGTGCTCGCAGTTATGACCGAGCAAAGGGTAGAGGAATTTCCAGACGTGCCAACCCTTAAGGAACTGGGGATTAATGTAGTCTCACATTCGGCAAGAGGGCTCGCTGCTCCTAAGGGTACGCCTAAAGAAATAATTGACATTTTGGCTAAAGCCTTTAAGCAGGGAATAGAGAATCCTGAACACGTGGAAAAGATGAAAAAGCTTGGTTTATACGTGAAGTACATGGGACCAGAAGAATATAAACGCTTCTTGGAAGAGGAAGAGAGAAAAGTGAAAGAACTTATGGGTTGGTAGAATTTAAAAGACTGAGGTCCCGCGAGACCTTACGCGGGACCTCCACGATAAATAAATTTACAGGTAGTTCGAGGGGAGATTTAGGAGAATGAGAACAATTAAGTTAAATGACAGGTTCTTATTAGCCCTTGCTTGCGGGTTAATTGCTGCTATAACATTATGGGATGTTTCTAAGTTTGAAGGATACGGTGAAATAGCTAAGGGTATAATGGGACCGGACTTTTTCCCGCGCATCCTATCTTATGGTCTACTCTTCTGTAGCCTCTGGCTCACTTACACTGGTTTTAGAAACCGCAAAGAGATAGAGGTGTCAACTTTTTCGTTTAAAAGTGAATCCGTTATCTTCTTGTGTGCTCTTATGGCTTACTACTTTCTTATGCCCGTCTTAGGATACTTCGTTACCAGTACTCTCTTTGTTGCTTTTACTATGGCATTGTTTGGTGTTAAAACCAAGACTGCATTTCCTACTGCTGTGGTACTGGTAGCTATGATCTACTATCTATTTCACTCCTTACTAAAAGTACAGTTTCCGCAAGGTATACTATTTTAGCAGACCCGATGTCTTGGCAAATGTATACCATGAATGGGGTGTTTCAAATGCTTGAGTTTCTGTCCGCTTTTTTACGGGCGTTGACACCTGGGGTTCTTATATGGATAGTCGTGGGGGTTATAGCAGGGGTTGCAGTAGGATCTATTCCGGGGCTCACTGCTACTATGACTGTGGCTGTTCTAATACCTTTTACCTTTGGTATGGATCCCTTGTCGGGAATATCGATGTTATTGGGGATTTATATTGGGGCACTATACGGTGGCAGTATTTCGGCTTGCTTAGTGCGGATACCGGGAACCCCGTCTGCCGTTATGACGGCACGGGACAGTTATCCTATGGCTAGAAAAGGAGAGGCTGGGAAAGCACTAGCATATAGTGCCTACGCCTCGTTTATGGGTTCTATCTTTGGAGTAATAGTACTTATCGTGTTGGCTCAAGCTATCTCACGTATTTCGCTAAAGTTCGGACCGGCCGAAATGTTTGCTGTGGCTGTTTGGGGACTGGCTTCTATATCAGATCTTACGGGGGAGGATTTGGTAAAAGGTATTATTTCTGCCTTAATCGGGTTGCTTATAGGTACTATCGGGGTAGACCCAGTAACAGGAATTCCGCGTCTAACCTTTGGTCAAATTGCTTTACTGAACGGAATAGATTTTATACCGATCATGATCGGTCTGTTTGGAATATCCGAAGTACTTCGCCAAGCTAGGGCTGCGCGTTTATCTGAGGAGGTTCCTAAGAAAGTCGGAGATATAAGGCTTAGCCTACGGGAAATGATCAAAGTTTTACCCACCATCATACGCGCCAGTTTTATTGGAATGTGGGTAGGTGTGTTACCGGGTGCTACCGGAGGCGCCATGGCTTCCGTAATGGCCTATGAATATGAACAGAAACGCGATCGTGATCCGAAACGATTCGGTACTGGCGTTCCCGAGGGGATTTGTGCTTCAGAAGCAGCCAACAACGCCTCTATAGGAGGTAATCTAGTTCCCTTGCTTACACTAGGGGTTCCAGGTGACACAGTCACGGCGATGCTGATAGGAGCCTTTATGATTCATGGTTTACAACCTGGCCCAATGTTGTTCAAGAATTCAGCTGACCTGGTTTACGCCATTTATGCAAGTCTTTTAATCGCCAGTGCGATTATGTTTATCATTGGGCTTTACGGCGCGAGATATTTCGCCCGGATAATTTCCTTCCCCCTTAACCGGCTTATCCCGGCTATAGCTTTGTTATGCCTGACTGGGACTTATGCGGTAAACGGTAATATGTTTGATATAGCCGTAATGATTTTATTTGGCCTGATAGGCTACTTTATGGAAGCTAGAAATATCCCGTTACCTCCTATGATAATGGGCATAGTGCTTGGCCCCATGGCAGAGTTTAATTTAAGGACCGCATTAAAGACTTTTCACAATGACTGGACGGTTTTCTTTACCCGACCGTATGTAGTATTTTTCTGGGTATTGATAGTGCTTATGGTACTAGGCCCACGAGTTAATTGGAAGAAGCTCCTGGGCATATTCCAGAAGAATAAAGAAAGAGCAGTCAACCCCTAATTGT
>NZ_JAKKUR010000075.1 GCF_021890735.1 Thermanaeromonas sp. | reverse complement strand
AAAATTGGCTTCTAGTCCAATGCCATAGCCAATATCGTCATCCTCGTTTTGAAGAGCCCACAAGTCGTCGCTATTAGTCATAAAACCACATTCTATTAAGCTGGCGGGCATTTTTGTGTACTCGAGAACTATATAATTCTTACATTTGGCATCACTCAAATTCGGTATGGATGAAAATTCTACCACTCCACGAATCAAAGCATTTCCCAGACTTTCACTGGCTGCTACATCATGATTGTTTGCGTCAATATCCCACTCGAAAGCCTTCAAGCCTGATCCGGCCAGGCTGTTTATCTTAAGCTTCTCTGGGAATGCAAATAACCTGTCCCACCTGAAGGTTGTTGGGGTCTATCCCGGGGTTAACTGCTTGTATACTTGCAACAGTAGTATTAAACCGCCGGGCTAAACTATAAAGGGTATCCCCGGGCTGGATAACATAAGAAAAGGTCCCTCCAGGGCATGGCCGCCCGCTAGGAATACAAATTAGCTGGCCCACTTGTAGGTTAAGGGGGTTTACAAAGGGATTGGCCTGCTCAATGGCTTCTACGGTGGTACCGAAACGCTGGGCCAGCCTGAAGAAAGTGTCACCCGGTTGAATCCTGTAGGGTATTGTTCCGGGAGGACATATACCCGGAGGAGGAGCGGCTGGAACGCAAATCTGCTGGCCTATCAGTAAACCTTCGGGGTTCACACCGGGGTTGGCATTAATCAAATCCTGGACCGAGATACCAAAGCGGCGAGCAATATTAAAAAAGGTGTCACCAGCGCGGATGGTATAGATGGTAGAGCCAGGCGGGCACTGCACCGGTGGCACAGCGAGAGGGATACAGATAATTTGGCCTACCTGGAGATTATCGGGATCAATACGTCCGAGGTTGGCCTCCAGCAAGTCCTCTACAGATACCCCAAACCTCTGGGCGATGCTAAAAAGGGTATCACCCGGGCGGATGGTGTAAAGATTGCCTTCCGGACAGGGCGGTATTTGTGGGTTCACGGCAGCCTCCCCTTTCTTATCTTGGTGCTGCTAACAGATTATGCTGACAGGAACAATTCAGGTACTGCCCCCAAACCAATTTCCCGCATCTAGATAATCATTTTTTTGGTATCTAATTACTAATACTAGAAAATGTTTGCAGGAACTCCTAAGGTTGATGTCGAATAAAAGCTGGGTCCGCTTTCCACCCGAGGGTTCTCTGCCTGCTACCAGGGTCTACCGGGTACCCCTTCAAGGGGGCCAGCCGGGGCGTCTTTTTGAGGTCAGGGGGCTGATGAGCTATGCGGTGATTCTCTAGAGGGATAAGTTTAAATAAATTTATAAAAGGATTTGGAGGTACTTCTGGAGAATACTTCCTTAAGAAATTTAGGGGGAGTGGGATGCGGTGGTTAAAAAATGGTTAGCAGTCTTGGGTTCGGTTTTAATATTCTTAGCCGTGGCCACGGCAGCCCTGGCTACAACTGACTCCGAGAAACCGGAAGGGATAGGCGTAGAAGGGGATGTCAAGGTTTTCTTGAACGGCCAGGAGATCACCTGGGAGACACCCCCATCTTTTTACCGGGACGGTCATCTCCTGGTTCCGGTACGGGACTTGGCCCGGGCCGTGGGAGCGGAGGTGAGATGGGACGAGAAGAATCAAATAGTGCTGGTCGTCTCTCCAAAAGCTAAGCTTCGTTTCCAGATAGGGAGCAGCGAGGCTATGGTAGACGGGGAGAAAGTTACCCTGCCTTCGCCCGTAATATTGAAGAACGGTCGGACTATGGTGCCTTTGCGCTTCTTAGCCCAGGCCCTAGGGCTAGCAGTGAACTGGGATGAAAAGACCCGGACCGCAACTTTAATCGCCCTGCCAGAAAGGGTATACTGGGAAGCTTTTCCGGCCCGGGTGGCCTTCACTGCCGACAACAACCTCTGGCTCCTGGACGGTAGCCAGCCCGGTGCCCAACCGGTCCAGGTGACGAAAGACGGCTCCGTGCAGATCCTGGGCTGGTCTCCTGATGGCCGGTGGTTGGCCTACCTGCAGCGGGAGACGCCAGAGCCCTGGGAGAGCAAGCCTTATCTCTGGGTAGTGAGGTACGACGGTACCGGCGCTGTTCAAGTAGACCCGCGGCCGGTCGTAGGGGAGCCCCAGTGGTCCCCCCGGGAGAACATCTTGGCCTACAGCACCCAGGCTCCAGGCGCTGATTACGCCCCGGATGGGAATCTTAAGCTGGCCACTGTAACCGAGAAGGGGGTACAGGTGAAGCTTCTCCTTCCCGACTATAGCTTGCCGGTGGAAGATTGGGCCTGGGCCCCTGACGGTCAGAGCCTGTCTATTTCCCTTAAGCGCACAGCAGAAGAGCCCTGGAGGATTGACCGCCTGACCCTAGCAGGGGAGCGCACCAACCTGATAAAGGGAACAGGAATCGGTAACCCTCTAGGAGAGGTTTACTTCAGCCACGCAGTGGGTCTGAAGTGGTCCCCCAACGGCCGCTACCTGGCCTATTATCTCCGCTATAATGCCGCTTCCCTCTCCACCGACGGCGTGCCTTTGGAGGTTCTGGACCTGGAAAATCCGCAGAAGCCTTTGAACCTGGGCATCTGCCTACCTTATCGCCAGTGGTTGGCCTGGTCCCCGGACGGCAACAAATTGGCCTTTATCCAGGGGAGCGGCCGGGAAGCGACTTACAATAAACACCTAGCAGTAGTAACCCTGCCGGAGGGCCGGATCACCTCCTACGGACAGCCCGTAACGGTGGACAGCCAGCCCCATTGGTTGCCAGAGCCTCAAGAAGGGCTCCTTTTCTGCCGGGGCTTGGCCACTACCAGCTGGGATAAGCGGCATCCAGGGGTTTGGGTGAGCGATCAGCGCATCTGGCTGGCAGCAGGGGACGGTCAAGCTAAACCCCTTACCAACAGTTCGCCTGAACAAGCTGATTACTTCTCCTCCCCTTCCCTTTATGGCCGGGAGCTCTATTTCCTGCGCCTTAACAGCGCCCTCAGTGGCTCCCTCGGCCGCCAACCTTTAACCGGGGGGTCAGCGGAGGAACTGGTGCGCAACATAACCGGCTCGCCTGGCTACTACGGCAATTACTACCCAGCTTGGGTGAGCATTTATCATTTGCGGCAAACAGGGGAGGCAGAACCCTTGTCGTTTACCGGCAAGCTGGTAGAAAGCTTTATCGAAGGCCGCCACCTGGAGCTGGAGACGGACCGCCAGGGCATCCTGGTGATTATCCCGGCTAACCCCCAGGTAGCTGCCGAGTTGGAGAAGTACCTCGGGCAGAGGGTGACCTTAGAAGGGACCCTTTCCCATGAGCCTAACATTTACATGCGGAGTCCGCTTTTGCGGGTTCAGTCGGTGAGACCTGCTGGGGGAGTTGGAGAACAGTAACTCTAGGGTGTTCATACCATGCAGGAAGGTCCGGGAATGGCTGGAGAAGAGAAAGTTAAGTAGCTTTAAGAAGAAGTTCAAGATTAGATAGCCGCCACTAAACCAATTGAAACGAAGGGGGAAATAGTGGTGCGTAAACTCGTTTTGATCTTACTGGTTCTCCTGTTTTCGGTCTGTGCGGGCGCTTCCCTGGCTTTTGCCCAGCCGCTGGACAGGGGAGAACTGCTGGCTGTCTTTCCGCAAGCTCCTGACTTGAATGAACCGGTCACCCGAGGCGCCTTCGGGGCCATGCTGGCCAAAGCGGCCAACCTGCCGGCCGTAAGTGGTCAGGTTTACCGGGCCAAGGACGTGGTCCCGGGAAGCTGGTACGCTCCGGCCCTGGCCTCCCTCGCAGAAAGGGGGATTATGGCCGGGTATCCCGACGGCACCCTGCGTCCTGGCCAACCCGTGACCAGGGCGGAAGCGGCAGTCATGGTGTCTCGTACCCTGGGTTTGTTCGGTACCACGGGCCAGCCTGAAGCCGGTCCTTTAAAGCCCGACCACTGGGCCAGTTCGCTGTACAACTGGCTGGTGAACCAGGGGCTGGTTTCCGCCCAGTCTAATCCGGAAGGTACGCTTACCGTGGGAGAAGCGGCCGACTTCCTGGCTCGCGTTTTCGGCAGTGACCCGCGGGCGGTGGAAGTCATGGAGAAAAGCCGCCGGGCGCAGGCCGACGTCAAGGCTATGCGTGCTAAGACCCACATGGATATAATCCTGCAGCCCCGGGCTGGAATGGCCAACCAAGTGCCCATTTTGAGCGGCTCAGGGGAAATGAGCATGGAGGTGGTTTTCCCGGCAACTATGCACCTGGTTGCCCGGTGGCGGTTTGAGGCCACCGGGGGTCCCGCCGCCAAAGATGAGCAACGGCTGCCGGAGCTGGAAATGGAGCAGTACCTGGTGGGCGGAAAAATATACATGAAAATGACCGATCCGGCCACCGGGAAAGCCGCATGGATGCGCCTGCCGGAAAGCGCTATCCCGGATCTGGGAGCTTTGATGAAAGAAAGCCTGGAGGCCAGCAAGTTGAGCGGCGGCAGGATACCGGAGGAATTAAAACCCTATTTCCATTACCAACTCCTGGGTACCACGGAGAAGGACGGCCGCAAAGTGTTTGAGATCGCCTACTACGGGCGGATTGACGACCTAGCTGCTTTCTTCCAGTTGGCTATACCCGAATCAATGCGCGGCACACTAGACGCGCTCCAATTGGAGCGCTCTTTAGACGAAGCCGGGAAATTAATCAAGTCCATATCCTATTGGGGCAGGGACTACATTAACGCAGACGACTATTTGCCCTACGGTGGCGAGTTAAAAACAGTGTTGTCTTTCGCTGACCGGTTCCAAGGTAAGGTAGTGCCGTTTGAGTTGATCGAAGTGCGCATGCGGGTAGAAGAATTCGCCTACGGAGACCAAATCAAGATCGAGCTGCCGCCAGAAGCCCTTCAGGCCAGGGAAATGCCACAATCGTTGCAATAGCTTTAGACGAGCGGAAAAACGCAAACAAGCAGGTGGGGATCGACGAACAGTGCTTTACTACATTTTTCCGGCCCCCGCAAAGGATCTTCAATGAGGTAGTCTTAAAAACAGCCGGTAACAACGGTTACCGGGCTGTTTTATGGAGTTTTGCTTATCGCGACTGGTTGATTGATGACCAACCCGAAGAGGAATTCGCTAAAGCAACCATTCTTGCGGGTGCTTTGCCCGGTTCAGTCCTTTTGCTCCATGCTGTTAACCAAACTAACACCGAAGTGCTCGATGACGTAATAAAGGAATTAAAAAACAGAGGTTACACCTTCAGTTCTTTGAATGACCTCTAGTTGGATGTAGTTAAAAACGGGTAAAATACTTGAATGGAAGAAATGCGTACGCCAGGTTACTCCGGCACAAGCGAGGAGAAAATAATTTATGCTGGGCATCCTCGAACACTTAAACCTAATGTCGCGCTTCCTCTTTCAGGCCTTCCCCGGAGTGGCCGGGGAGCTAAAGGCGTGGCGCGACCTGGCTTGCCGTTGTCCCGATCCCGAGCTGCGTCGACAGGCGCTGGCCAGCCTGGCCTTAAAACGATTTCACTGCCAGGGGGCCAGCGTTTTTACCGTATGGCAGGGAGACTGCCATGGTGAGTTGCTGCGGGCCATCGTCGCCCTGCAGACCATAAGCGATTACCTGGACAATCTTTGTGACCGGGCCGGGGTCCAGGAAGAAAAAGCCTTCCAGCAATTGCACCACGCTTTCAGGGATGCTCTTACTCCAGGAGCTGCCCTTAAGGATTATTATAAGGACTACCCTTACCAGCAGGACGGCGGGTACCTGACTACCTTGGTAAAAGTTTGCCAACAATCCCTTTTGGCCTTACCTTCTTATGCCCTGGTGCAAGAGAAGGTGGGCTGGTTGGCCGACCTTTATTGCCATTTGCAGGTAACAAAGCATCTACCGCGGGACCAACGGGAGATACGCCTGATTCAGTGGCTAGATCCCCTGGTTAAAAGTCTACCGGAGCCACTAAATTGGTGGGAATTGGCAGCAGCTACCGGGTCCACGCTGGGCATCTTTGCCCTTATGGCCCTAGCTGTTAGATCCCAGGTAAGGCTTGAGGAAGTGGAGCAGTTGAGTGGCGCCTATTTCCCCTGGATCGGGGGCTTACATATTTTGCTAGATTATTATATTGACCGCCAGGAAGACCAAGAAGGGCAGGATTTGAACTTTATAACTTATTATAACGATGAAAGGGAAGCGAGGCTTCGCTTGCAGTATTTCTTGCAGCGTTCCCTGGACAAGGCTGTTGCCTTACCAGACCCTGTATTTCACCTGACAGTGATACGGGGATTACTGGCCCTATACCTTTCGGATGCCAAAGTAGCTGCCCAGAAGCTAACCGGCACCAGGAGGTTTCTCCTCTTAAACGGTGGCTTCACTTCCCGCTACCTCTTTTTGCTCTGCTCCTTCCTGCGCCGGGCCGGAGTAATCTAATTCTTCAATTTTAGCCAGCACCTGGCTGGCCAGCCAGGCCAGTTCCTCCCGGGCGGGACAGGCAGGTAAACTTTCCAGGGCTGAAAAGGCAAAATTAATTTGCTCCCGGGCCCGTTCCCTGGCATACTGGCAGCAGTCTAAGGACCGGGCTGTAACAATTATTTCTTCCATTTCTTCCGGTGTTAGCCCCCGGCTTATCTTCTCCCGCCACCAGTCGGACTGGGGAATAAGTTCGAGGAAGCGCAAAATAGGTAAAGTAATGATGCCCTGAGATAAATCCTGACGGCAGGGTTTGCCCAACTCTTCGGACTGGCCTAAGAGATCCAGCAAGTCGTCTACCATCTGGTAGGCCAGGCCCAAATACCAGCCGAAGCGGGCCAAACCCTCCTGCCCAGAGCGTTTAAGGTGGCAGAGAACCCCGCCGCAGCGGCAGGCGGCGCTTATAAGAGAGGCCGTCTTTTTGCCGATATGGCTGAGGTAGGCCTGTTCAGTGAGCGCGGGAACACTGCGCTGCTCTATTTCGCCTTCACACATAGTCCGGATGGTAGCAGTGACAATGTTAAGGACGGCCCGGGGGCTTTGGGCTAAGAGCCCGAAGGCGGTAGCGAAGAGATAATCTCCGGTAAGTACCGCAGGGATGGGACCGTAAAGGGAATGCAGGGCCGGCCGGTGGCGCCGCACGGTCGCCCCATCCAGTATGTCGTCGTGAATTAGAGAGGCAAGGTGTACCAGCTCAATAGCGGCAGCCACCCTGTTGACTTCTGCAGGATCATACGGCCCAAACTGGGCACATATTCGTACTAGGGTGGGTCGCAGGCCCTTACCGCCGGAAAGGACATGGGCCAAAAGTTGCTTAAGGGAAGGGCTTTCCGTGGCAACAGCGTCAAAAAGGAGTTTTTCCAGAGCGGGCCAGACCAAAGAATATATAACCCCCTTTGGTATTCTTCGTTCTTATTATGGCCTCTAGACCGATAACAATACACCCAACCCTAGGGCCGTATAAAATTTCAGTAGGTAGGGGCAGCAACTTTTAGAAGGTAATGTAGTACACCAAAGGGGTGGCTATATTCGTGGTTTCCAGCTCCGTCTTTCCTTGATCATTCGTACTTTACCATCTTCGCTTGTGGAAACAAAGTCCAACACTACCGTACCTTGCTCTAATCTGGCTCCTGTTAAAATACCCCCCGGCAGGTTAAAAGTGTCACGCTTCAACAGCTTTTGAAATAATAATATTTACTTACAGTATTCGGAACCTGGTCAACGTTTTCTATCTAGGCCCAGGTAAAGGTTCAATGAATTCAAGAGCCATATTAGCTACAATCATCATTGGAAAGAGTTTGCCTGGATTTTGAACGAATTACAATAGGGTTCTGTAATTGTGCATACAGACAACCTTCCAGACTTACAAATAGAGCTTCGATCTATCTAATTTAAGGTTTAGTTCCTTAAACTTATCATTCATTTTAACCCTAGCTTCAGATTTCAATTTTATTCTCAAATTCTCCCACTAGCGACTGTTTTGCTTTATATTTTTCTTGGTATTTTTCTGGTCCATCTTGTGCCATAATCAAGAACAATCCCCTTCGTTGCATGCTCAAAGGATTTAGTGAAAGTCAGACATCGGAAAGCATTATACCATTCATAAGTATCCCAGTAATCCTCTAGAGACATATTAGCCGCTCTGCAAAAAAGATCGACCCCCTCTTTATATTCATCGCTTGCAGCATATTGCTGTTGTTCTTCTTCAATAAACTTTTCTACCTCCTCCGCGGTAGGCAAAAGTTTGTTCTTAATAGCATAATCGAAAACAACTTTTTCCTCCACCAGAACATTAAATACTTCTGAATAACTTTGATGACGCGCACCCGCTTGATTTAATCCTTTCCTAAATTCTAATTCTCCTATTGTAATAGGAACACCATTTACCCATGCAACGGTTTCAGCGGAAGTAACTCCTGCATTTTTTATAGTTTTAAGGGAATCTTTAAGTAAATCTGGGTTGCTTTGAATAAATTCCGCTATAGGTCGAAAAAACTCCTCTAGTGTTTTTTGTCCCTGGGCATAGGTTATGTGGTTGTTAATAATAGATATGCTTAATACCAAAACTGAAACTATAAATAACACCGCCAAATATATGCCCGTTTTTTTCTTAAACATCACACTTAACACCCCTATCTCTTGTTTGGCCCTGTAAGTGCAAGGGTGTGCATTATAATAAAAACACTGCTTCTTTCCCAAAACCCAGCAAGCTTATCCGTTATATGGTTAAGGTAGAATAAACATGTTACAATATAAGCAAACTAGCTCCTCTCGAGGTAGACCGTGGAAAATGAAGGTAGGGTCCCTCAATCTTCTGTTATATAACAGAGGTGGACAATTCATACAAATAAGGAGGCAACCGCCACCAATGCCAGTATATCACAAGCCAAACGAAAACCCAATATCCTTCG
>NZ_JAKKUR010000015.1 GCF_021890735.1 Thermanaeromonas sp. | reverse complement strand
CTTACTCGTCCGGTGAAGGAGCTAGGGGTTAGCCTGGTATATATCACCCCGGCGGAAGCATTTTTTACTTCTATAAAGATGTCTTTTTTGGCGGCTATTTTTTTGGCTTTGCCTGTTATTCTGTGGGAGGTTTGGAGCTTTATCCTTCCGGCCCTACACCCCCATGAGCGCCGGTGGGTTTATATAGTGATGCCCTTTTCCCTTATGCTCTTTTTTGGTGGAATAGTTTTCGGGTACTCGGTGGTTTTACCGGTTGCTCTGCGGTTTCTTTTGGTAACAGCGAGCGAAGGGTTCCAGCCGCTTATCACAATATCCAAATATCTTGGATTCCTTACCACCTTCGTACTACCTTTTGGTGTTATATTTCAGTTGCCCCTGGTGGTTATGCTTTTGACTAGGCTGGGCCTGGTTTCGCCGCAGTTTCTGGCTAGGAACCGCAAACTGGCGGTGCTTGTAATTATGGTTATAGCCGCGGTGATAACCCCCACACCGGATGTTGTTTCTCAGCTTCTTTTAGGATTACCCATGGTGCTCCTTTATGAGAGCAGCATTTGGCTCTCTTATTTGGTCCGCAGGAAGCAGGAGAGAGTAGAGGGAGAAGAAGCATGAGAAGGTCAAAGTAAATTTTCGTGAAAAGGAGGAAAAATTCTATGTTTAATTTGGGAGTTCCCGAGCTTCTCCTTATTTTGGTCCTGGCCTTGATTATTTTCGGGCCTGGAAAACTTCCCGAGGTAGGTCGGGCTTTGGGTAAGGGCATACGGGAATTTAAGAAGGCCACTACTTCTTTAAGTAACGAGCTAGAAGAAGCAGTAAAGTTTGAGGAAGCCAAGGGGGAAAATAAGAAAGAAGCCAAGGTAGAAGACGGAAAAGAGGTTGGGGAAAAGGAAGGGAAGGCTTAAGCTCTTCCTAAGTAAAAGGTAATGCGTAGAAAAGGGGTCGCCAAGGGTAGCAAGCGACTCCTTTTTTCTGGGCAGGGGAGGTGAAAACCATATGTTGGACACCCCTAAGGGTAACCGGCTCCATATAGCCCTTTTCGGCCGGCGCAATGCAGGCAAGTCTAGCCTTATAAACGCGCTCACAAACCAGGAGCTGGCTGTGGTCTCCAGCATTCCGGGGACTACTACAGATCCGGTGTTTAAATCTATGGAAATCCTGCCCCTGGGTCCAGTGGTCCTTATAGATACGGCCGGCATCGATGATACTGGTGAGTTGGGCGCACTAAGGGTCAAAAAGACGTTGGAGGTTCTACGTAAAACTGATCTGGCTATCTTGGTCTTAGACCCTGAGCATGGGGTAGGGGATTATGAGCTTGAGCTTAAAGCACGCTTGGCTGAAGCTAAAATTCCGGTAGTAGCTGTGCTTAACAAGATCGATGTAGACGGGCGGACAAGGCTTGCTGATCTAGAGCAAGCCCTGGGGCAAAAGATACTCCCTGTAAGCGCTAAAACCCGCCAGGGTATAGAGGAGCTAAAAAGGGAGCTTATCAAGGCTGCCCCTTCCGACTTTGAGGCTCCCTATTTGGTAGGCGACCTTGTAGAACCGGGTGATCTCGCCGTACTGGTGGTACCCATAGATACGGCCGCACCTAAAGGGCGACTTATTTTGCCCCAAGTGCAGGTCCTGCGCGACCTTTTGGACCACAATGCCATGGGATTGGTGGTAAAGGAGAAGGAGCTTACAGATGCCTTAGCTAAGATCCCGCGGCCCAAGATAGTGATCACGGACTCCCAAGTTTTTTCAAAGGTGGCTGCCGCCACGCCCAGGGAGGTCTGGATGACCTCATTTTCCATCCTTATGGCCCGGTATAAAGGGGACCTGCTGGAGCTGGTGAGGGGAGCCAAGGCTATAAAGCATTTGAAACCGGGCGACCGGGTGCTCATAGCCGAAGCCTGCACCCACCACCGCCAGCCCGAGGATATAGGAAAAGTGCAAATACCCCGGTGGCTCCGCCAGCAGGTGGGAGGAGAGCTCGATTTCCAGTGGGTATCCGGGGGAGGCTTTCCGGAAGATCTGTCCCCTTACCGGCTGATCGTACACTGTGGGGCGTGCATGATAAACCGGCGGGAGATGCTCTACCGTATCCAGGCGGCTAAAGCGGCCGGGGTACCCATAGTAAACTACGGTGTTTTCCTGGCATACGTCCATGGTATATTGGACCGGGCCCTGGAGCCCTTCCCTGCAGCCAAAATGGTGTGGGAAGAAGGGTCTTCAAGATGATAAAACACGGGTTGGCAATACCGGCAGGGGAAGGCAGCTCAATTAGTAACAGGGAAGAGGCCACAGTGGAGACAGTTACGGTGGAGCCGGTGGTGGTAAGGCCGTGGTATGTAAACGGAAAGGGAGGGTACGATCTGGTAGTTACTTCTCCGGAAGCCACGGTAAAGGATTATTTGCGTGCCCTGGAGAAGGTGGAAAGCTTTAAACTCTACAAGGTCTTTCGGCCGGAAGGTGACTGCCGGGGTTGCCCCCATTGCTGCCGGGACCGCCTGCCTTTGACGTTGGCCGATGTATTTTTATTGCGCGAAGGTATTAAAAACCTTACCGGCCGGGATATATCCGTCAGGGAGGTGATAACCGGGTATTGCCGGGTACGTAAGCTAGGGCCGGTCTGGGATATTACTTTAAAGACTGATGCGGAAGGTTACTGTATATTCCTTACCCCGGGCAACAACCTCTGCCGCCTTTATCCTTACCGGCCTTTGGTCTGCCGGACTTATTATTGTTGTCCGGCTACTTACAGGAGCCTGGCCCTACGTTCGGCCATTGTAAACCGGGGTCAGGACGAGCTGGGGTTCTACTGGGAACGGCGTAAACTAAAGTCACCCGCCTCATACCTGCGGGATATGTGCTCACCTAGCTTGTGGGAAGTACTAACCGGGAGGAAGGTCTCATGCGTATCGCCCTCATCGCCCATGACCGAAAGAAGGAAGAGTTGGTAAATTTCGTTTACCAGCACCGGGATATTTTGGCCCGGCACCGGCTTATAGCTACTGGAACTACCGGAGCCCAGATTATGGCCCGTACGGGTTTAAAAGTGTACCGGTTGCTATCCGGACCCCTGGGGGGTGACCAGCAGATGGGGGCTTTGGTGGCCAAGGGCCGGCTGGATATGGTGATTTTCTTGCGGGATCCCTTAACCCCCCAGCCCCACGAGCCGGATATCAACGCTCTGTTACGTATATGCGACGTACATAATGTCCCTGCTGCTACCAATTTGGCCACAGCTTCAATTTTCATTGAGCATTTACGGCGCCTGGGTTAAAGATAATCACCGACCAGGGTGGCCCTGCATATCTTGAGAGTAGCACACTGTTTCCCAAAACGGGAGGTTAAAAAGGAGGGTCACCTATGGTCGAGGCTCAACGTGTACCACCTTGCCCGGGAGGGTTTCCCTATATAGTGCAACCGGGAGATACCATGTTCTTCATCGCCCAGAGGTTCAACGTCTCCTTGGACGATCTGATAGCGGCCAATCCTCATGTACCCGATCCCGACCGCATATTCCCCGGGCAAGTGATATGCGTACCCTTACGGGACAAATTTTTCTGCCCCGGAGGCTTTATCTACGTAGTAAGGCGCGGGGATACCCTTTATGAAATTGCCCGCCGCTTCGGTACTACGGTAGAAAGGATAGTACAAGCCAATCCTCAAATAACGGATCCCAACCTCATTTACCCCGGCCAGCGCCTGTGTATACCCGTATTCCGTCCCCTGCCCTTGCGGCGTTTAGCCTTTGCCCTCTTTGGGACCGAGCACGCCCCTCAGGCTAAGGGCGTGGCTTTAGCCGACGGGGATCAAAGGACGGTCACTGTGATAGCTTGGGATCTGCCGGATCCCCGGGCCTTGAGTATGGATAGATACATGCTGTGGGTCCGCTACAGGGACGACGATGACTTTGTTACCGAAGATATGCATCCCTTGGCGCACGGTATGCTGATGTGCCATCATCGCTTGAGGTACCGGCAGGATCCCGGTGGTTTCCTACCCTTCTTGGTAGTAGGCGTACGGTTCCCCCACTTCTTCGGCCCTGTAGTTCTGGGCGGCTTCCTGCCCGTATGGTGGTAGGAGGGAAACGATTTGCATGTTTATATCTCGGCAGATATGGAGGGTGTGGCGGGGGTAACTACCTGGGAAGAGGTAGAACCCTCAGGAGGAAATGCGTACCAGCGGGCCTGCCGGTTGCTCGCCGGGGAAGTGAACGCGGCAGTACGCGGGGCCCTCGCTGCCGGGGCTACACGTGTTGTAGTGAACGATGCTCACAACAAGATGCATAACTTACAAGGCGAAGCTTTATCTCCCAAGGCCCACCTGATTAAAGGCGGCCCGAAGCCTTTAGGGATGATGGAAGGGATAGACCCCAGGTTTAACGCTGTGTTGTTTGTCGGATATCATGCACGGGCCGGGAGCGCAGGAGTCCTTGCTCACACCTATACTGCAGCCATCCTGTCCTGCCGGGTTAACGGACGGGAAGTAGGGGAGATAGGTCTTAATGCGTGGGTAGCCGGTTTGTACGGGATTCCAGTGGTAGTGGTATCAGGGGACAACGTAGCTTGTGCTGAGGCCAGGGAGCTTTTGGGTGAGGTAAAAACAGTAGTAGTGAAAGAAGCGCGCAGCTATTATTCGGCTTACAGCCTCAGCCCGGTAGCGGCAAGGGAGAAGATAAAGCTTGCCGTGCTCGAGGCCTTGGGAGATATAAAATCTTTTGCTCCCCTTAAGCCTCCCGCGCCGGTTACCCTGGAGGTAGAGTTTAAGGAGGTATCCCAGGCTGAAGCAGCCGCCCTCCTGCCTCGTAGCAAGCGCCGGGGAGCCCGGACGGTTGTGTATGAGACAAAGAGTTATATGGAGGCCTACCGTGCCTTCCGGGCCATGGCCGCTCTAGCTAAAAGTTAAATTTGGGTAGGCCTCCTCTTGGGGTTAGCAAAGTTTGCAGGTGGTAGAAGGGCTACGGCTATCTTTAAGGCATCGCCTTCCTTGGCCGCCCGGGGAAGAAGGGCGCGGGGAAGGGAAAAGGTTTGGTTATTAAATTTGAGGATAGCTTGTTCTTCGTCAAGCCGCTCTATAATCAAGGGCGGTTGTTTTTTTAACATCCTTATCCCCATCCCTCCTACACGATTATACCGTTTAGACCCGGAAAAAATCCAGCTTCCAGGTAGCAGGAAAAGAACTAGGAGGTGGCGAATGTTAAGAAGGCCAGATAAGGTGGGAGGGGACGAAAAAGGGTATGCCGAGCCGGAAAAAAGTTGTAGTTCCTCAGGGAAATAGCTCGTTGTGGTATATAAGCTTTGGTGCCCTGTTAGTTTTGCTTTTCTACCCGCCCTTTTTCCGCGGGCTTTTCTTCCCTGTAGAGCAACGCTGGACCCTTATTTTAACTACTGTAATCTTTATACTGACCTGGCTCTGGAAATTTTCGCGGCGGGAAATAAGTTTCTTGAGATCTTCCTTGGATTATCTTGCCCTGGGTTTGGTCATGGTTTATGTGTTGAGCAGTATCAAGCCGGCCAGTCGGAGCCTCGCTCTGGCCGAGGTAAGCAAAGTAACCCTTTATTTCTTGGTTTTTTGGTTAATAGTTCAGCTAAACAGAAACGAACTCACTACAAGATGGATCCTGCACAGCCTTTATGCTTCGGGTATAGGGGTGTGCCTGGCTGGCTTGCTTACGGCTACGGAGATAATATACATCAAAGACGGGTTTGTAGGGGGGCGAATATATTCTACCCTGCAGTACCCCAACGCCTTGGCCGCTTATTTAATGGGGGTAAGCTTTATAGGGTTTTACCTCTGGAGCAGGGCCCAAAATGGAGCCCGCCTTGCTTATGCTGCCGGCAACTATATTATTCTTATGGTGTTCATAGGGACAGGCTCCCGGGGAGCTTATCTTGTATATCCTTTAACCCTGGCCCTTTACTTTTTGGTATTGCCCCGGGGTTTTAGGCTTGGTTTCCTAGCCCACCTTGCAGTTACCTTCGGTTGTGCACTGGTGGGTAACCGCTTTTTAAGTTTGGCCGTGGCCCAAAATTATACCGGAGCCTGGACATGGTTTCTGGCAGGCCTGGTCTTGGCTATAGGGTTACAGCTTCTTGCTATTGCAGCGGTAAGGCTTGTACCTTCCGCCCGTACCCGCCTGGCCCTTGCTCTAAGTTTGGTGTTGCTTCTGGCGGCCGGTTGGTATAGCTACTCGGCCGTTTTGCCCTCCAGTACATCTTTGCGAAGCCCAGACCAGGCAGCGGTGCTGGAAAAGCTTCTGCCTTCCCACATAATCCAGCGCATAAAAGACATCAATCTGGAGACGAGGAGCAGCCGGGAGAGGATAGAATGGACCCGGGATGCCATCAATATGCTTAAAGAAAAGCCTCTTTTAGGTTATGGTGGGGGAGGATGGGAGGCAGCTTACCGGCACTACCAGCGTTACTTCTACAGCTCTACCCAGGTACATAACTATTACGCACAGCTCGCCGTAGAAACGGGCCTGGTGGGAATGGTAGTGGTGGCAGGTTTATGGCTGTCTTACGTGTCTGTAGCGGTTAAAAATTACCTGTCTTACCGAGGCGAAGACCGGCTTCTGGTGGGGGCTTTATTCGCTGGAGCGTTAAGTTTAGGACTGCACGCCGCTTTAGATTTCGATCTCGCTTTAGGGGCGGTATCCATACTACTGTGGTCCTTGTGGGGCTTGATGCGGAGCCTTGAGCGCTTGAGGCGTGGGGAAGAAGTTCTCCTTTCTTCCCGGGAGTTCTCCAGGGTACAGGTAAAATACGCCAGTGTGGTGGCTCTGGCAGCCCTTATTATCTTCGTTTTTAGCATATCCTTCCTGGCGGGTACGGCTTCGGCCCGGGAAGGGCTCCAAGCCTACCAGCAAGGCAACCTGCGCGCGGCCGCGTCCAAGCTGGAGGAGGCTGTAAAGTACGACCCCTTTATGGCCTCTTATGCTGCCGACTTGGCCTCTATATATTTGAGGGAAGGCAAGTACTCGGAGGCTTTAAACCTAACCTTACAGGCCGTGGAAAAGGAGCCGTATAATTATTTATTAAGGCTCCGGTTGGCGGAAGTTTACTGGGCCTTAGGGGAAGTAGACCAGACGGTTAAAGCCCTGGAAAAAGCCCGGGACCTCGCTCCCTGGGTGGTGAGTACGTGGGAAAGCCTGGCCCGGGGGTATGTTGCTTGTGGAATGCGGCTTTTGCAGGAAAACCAGGGGGAAAAGGCTAGGGAATTATTTGCCCAAGCTTTGCATCTGCCTTCGGAAATCGAGCAGCGGCTTAAACTCCTCGGTGATTTAGAAAAGCTCCATGACGAGAAGTCAGGCGGCCTTAGCCTTAGCCCTGCCCTGCGTTTGGAAGTAGCTAAGGCCCAGTATTTCTTAGGGCGAAACAAGGAAGCTATGGATAGCCTGGAAAAAGCCGGTAAAGACAAAAAGCTGGAACCCGAAGTTAAGCTGTGGCGGGCTCTAGTGTTAAAGCAGCAAGGCCAAGAGGCGAAGGCAAATCAGCTGTTAGAAGAACTTCGGAAGAGCCACCCCGATTTTTTGACCCAGTTCGACCAGATACGGGAGCTTCCTGTTTTAAGTTAATCGGGCTGGGATACCGGAGTGCTTCCTGTTTTATGTTAATGGGGATTACGATATTGGTTTTTCGACGTGGTATAATAAAAGTATGATTGATCTCACTTGTTTATCCGAAGTACGCCGGGATTTAGAAGCGGTGGAAGAAGAGCTGTTAAAACAGGCTGAGGCCCCCGATCCCGTTCTGGCTCAGGCGGCACGCCAGATGGTTACCGCCGGGGGAAAACGCTTACGCCCTGCTTTTGCCCTTTTGGCCGGCAGGTGTTGCGGTGGGTCGCTGGAACAACTTTTGCCTTTAGCGGTAGCTCTGGAAATGATCCATATGGCTACCCTTATTCACGATGATGTTATCGATGCCTCTCCCTTAAGGCGGGGAAAACCTACGGTATGGGCCAGGTGGGGGGAAAAGGTATCCCTGCACGCCGGTGATTATTTGTTTGCTCGGGCTTTATTGTTAGTTGCCACCTACGACGACCCGCGCATACCTTCTTTGCTTGCGCAGGTTAGCGTTAAGATGGTGCAGGGGGAGCTGGATCAACTGGATTCTGCCTTTATGTTAGAAATAACTTTGCGGGAGTATCTCGAGCGTATACGGCGCAAGACGGCTCTCCTTATTTCGGCCAGCTGCGAGCTGGGAGCCATAGCTGCAGGGGGCGCTCCGGAAAACGTTAGGGCGCTGCGCCTGTACGGGCGCTATCTGGGCATGGCCTTCCAGTTGACCGACGACGTGTTGGATATGGTGGCCGACCCCGAAAGCCTTGGTAAACCGGTGGGTAGCGACCTGCGCCAGGGGATTTTAACCCTGCCGGCGATTTATGCTTTAAGCAATTCTTTCTATCACCGGCGTTTAAGCCTGCTTCTTGCCAAGCCTCGTAAGAGCGAAGAGGAGATAGCCGAGGCGTTGGAGATTATCCGTAACTCGGGAGGAATCGATTTTACCCTGGAGTTGGCCGAGAAGTACCTCGCCAAGGCCAGGGCGCAGCTATGGTCCCTTCCTCCCGGGCGTGCCCGGGATATTCTGGAGGAGTTAACCACTTTTGTGAGGGTGCGGAAGTTTTAGTGAATTATTATCCTGTATTTTTACAGTTAAAGGATAAGCCTTGCCTGGTGGTCGGCGGCGGTCGGGTAGGGGAACGCAAGGTGGAAGGGTTACTTAAAGCCGGGGCCCGGGTTACCGTGGTCAGCCCGGAAGTAACCCCGCGCTTGGCCGGTCTGGCCCGGGAGGGCCGTATCGACTGGGAGCCCCGGGAATACCAGCCGCCCGACCTTAAGGGTAAGGTTTTGGTTTTTGTTGCTACCCCGGACAGGCAGCTTAACTGGCGAGTAGCCAAAGAGTGCCGGGAGCGAGGTATTTGGGTTAATGTGGCGGATGGGCCTGAGGAAAGCTCCTTTCTGGTACCGGCCGTAGTACGCAAGGGCAGCCTTCAGGTGGCTATCTCTACGGGCGGTCAGAGCCCGGCCTTGGCCGCTTGGCTAAGGGAGAGGATCGAAGAGATGGTTGGGAAGGAATACGGTAGTTTTAGCCAATTTTTAGCAGAGCTGCGGCCTCTCCTTAAGGAAAGATTCCCGGAAGACCAGACAAAGAGGGCCGACATATTCCGCAAACTGGCCAGGGACACGGAGCTCCTGGAATTAGTTGCCCGAGGAGATAAAAAGGCTGCGAGGGAGCGGGTGGAGCGGTGTTTATCTGGGTGGTAGGCTTAAATCACCGCACGGCTCCGGTGGAGATCAGGGAAAAGCTGGCTTTTCCCCGTTATGTCCTGCCGGAAGCTCTAAAGTCTTTAAAGGAGCTGCCGGACATAGCGGGAGCGGTTATCTTAAGCACGTGTAACCGTACAGAGGTATATTTCGTCACCTCAGAACCCGAGCAAGCCATTAGAGAAACCAAGGATTTTTTGAGCCGGCGTTGTGAAGAGGAGCTTTCCCTTTTAGATAAGTATTTATATACTTACAGCTCCTATGAAGCCGTAAGGCACCTCTTCCGGGTGGCTTCAGGGCTTGATTCCATGATCCTGGGAGAAGCTCAAGTCTTAGGCCAAGTAGCCGAAGCTTATGATATAGCCCGGGCAAATGATGCGACGCACCCTGTATTAAATACGCTTTTCCAGCAGGCCATCTCTACAGGAAAGCGCGTAAGGACAGAAACGCGTATAAACCACAATACGGTGTCCGTAAGTTACGCCGCGGTAGAGCTGGCCAGGCAGGTCTTTGGTAGCCTAGAAGGGCGGACAGTTCTCGTCATCGGAGCAGGGAAAATGAGCACTCTGGCTGCCCGTTATCTTAGGGATAACGGAGTTACTACCGTTTTGGTTTCTAACCGGTCCTATGAGCGGGCGAAGGCTTTAGCCCAGACCATTGGCGGCCAGGCTGTACGATTAGATAATCTGGAAGATATTTTACCTCAAGCGGATATAGTTATAAGCTGTACGGCGGCCAGCCATTATATTTTACATCCCGAGCAAGTAGCCCGGGCCAGAAAGGGCCGGGAAAATACGCCTCTGATGCTGATAGATATCGCCGTACCCCGGGATATCGATCCCGCCGTGGGGGACCTTCCGGGTGTCAAGCTCTTCGATATCGACGACTTGCAACAGGTGGTATTGAATAACCTGGAAGAGCGGCAGAAAGCAGCGCAGAAGGCAGAAGGCATCATTGCCGAAGAGGTGGAAAATTTCTTCCAGTGGTTAGGTTCGCTATCTGTGGTACCTACCATTGTAGCCCTTAAGAAGAAGGCGGAGGCCATAAAAGAGGCGGAGCTACGGCGCGCCTTCAACCGCCTGGGTTCGCCCTCACCCAGGGAAAAGAAAATTATAGGGACTCTGGCTAATTCCATTGTAAACCAGTTGTTGCATGATGTTGTGGTCAATCTTAAGCAAGCAGTTTTTAAACCCCAGGGTCATTTGTATGTAGAAGCTCTGCAAGAGCTCTTCGGCCTTGAGGTGAAGGAAGAGCAGGATACAGGTGATTTGAGGTGCCGGGCCGACGGGAGGTAGCCCGAACCTGCTTGGTGGAAAGCTATGGTGGAAGAGCCGGGGTTAAGGTAGGCCGGAGAAAGGAGACGTACCGGGGAGGCTCATAGGCGTATGGGACTTAAATTGGTAGTAGGTTCCCGGGAAAGTGCACTAGCTAGATGGCAGGCCGAATGGGTCATAGCAGCGTTAAAGAGAGTTCATCCGGAGCTTAAATGCGAGCTGGTAACATTAAAAACTAAAGGAGATAAGATACTGGATGTGGCCCTGGCCCGCATCGGTGACAAGGGCCTTTTTACTAAGGAGTTGGAGATAGCTTTAGAGGAAGGCCGTATAGATGTGGCGGTCCACAGTATGAAGGATGTGCCTACGGTGCTCCCTCATGGTCTGGTTATAGGTGCCATAGGACCGAGGGAGGACCCCCGGGATGTTCTGGTTTCGCGCCGGGGTCAAGGTTGGACCGGCCTTCCGGCAAAGGCCCGCCTGGGCACGAGCAGCCTGCGGAGGAAAGCGCAGCTCTGGCACTGGCGGCCGGATTTAGAAATTGTCGATCTGAGGGGAAATGTTACTACACGGCTGGCCAAGATGGAAAAAGAAGGTTTGGACGGGATAATTCTTGCTGCCGCAGGGTTAAAGCGCCTCCGGATGAGCCACTGGGTGAGCGAGGAGCTGCCTTATGACATCTGCCTTCCAGCCGTGGGGCAGGGAGCTATAGGAGTTGAAGTCCGGAAGGATGACAAGCGGGTACTCGAATTGATTAAACCGTTAAATGACCCACCTTCTTTCGCCTGCGTACAAGCAGAGCGGGCTTTCCTCAGAGAATTGGAGGGCGGGTGCCAGGTGCCTATAGCCGCCCTGGGCCGGGCGGAAGGAAGCTGCCTAATCCTAGAAGGGATGGTAGCCAGCCTGGACGGCAGGGAATTGTTAAGGGACGTGGAAGCGGGCTCGGTAAGCCGGCCTGAAGAGGTGGGTAAGCGCTTGGCAGCTAAGCTCCTCAAACGGGGAGCCAGAGCCATCCTGGAAGGAGTGCGGAGGAGCTATGGTGCAGGCCAAAGGTAAGGTATATTTGGTAGGTGCCGGGCCAGGAGATGTAGGGCTTTTAACTTTGAGGGGAAAGGATTGTTTGGCAGAAGCAGATGCTGTGGTTTACGACCGTCTTATAAACCCCGAGTTACTCCACTTCACCCGGGAAGATTGCGAAAAAATTTACGTGGGTAAGGCCCCGGGGCGGCACGCCCTATCCCAAGAGGAGATAAATAACCTCCTTGTAAGGCTCGCCAGGGAAGGTAAAAAAGTAGTACGTCTTAAAGGGGGAGATCCCTTCCTTTTTGGTCGCGGCGGGGAGGAAGCCCTGACCCTCAGAGAGGCCGGTATCCCTTTTGAGATAGTTCCGGGGGTTACCTCGGCTGTGGCCGTACCTGCCTATGCAGGCATCCCGGTGACCCACCGGGGAGTGGCTTCTACGGTGGCTATTGTTACCGGCAACGAAGACCCCGGCAAAGAAGGAACGCGGATAAACTGGCGGGAGCTGGCCCGCAGCGCGGATACCCTGGTATTTTTGATGGGAGTAGGCAATCTCTCCCATATTGTGGGACAATTGCTGCTCCACGGCCGCCCGCCCTCCACTCCTTGCGCTCTTATCCGCTGGGGAAGCCGGGCGGAACAGGAAACCTTGGTGGGGACCCTGGTAGATATTGAAGCTAAGGCCCAAGCCGCCTCCTTCCGCAACCCGGCCGTTATAGTGGTGGGGGAGGTAGTCCGGCTGCGGGAAAAATTGGCCTGGTGGGATAACAAGCCTCTGGCCGGACGGAGGATCGTTGTTACCCGCCCGTGGCCCCGGGGAAAGGGAATGGCCCAAAGGCTTTCAGAATTGGGAGCCGAAGTGGTCCAGTTTCCGGCCATAAAGATAAGGCCTCCAGTCGATCTGGAAACCTTCGATAGGATGGTAAAAGAAGCATCCCGTTTCGACTGGATTGTATTTACCAGCGTGAACGGGGTGGAGTGGTTCTGGCGGCGCCTTAAGGCCCAAGGCTTGGATGTAAGAAGCCTGGCCGGGGTAAAAATAGCGGCCATAGGACCGGCCACTGCAGAGGCCCTGGCGGAGCGGGGTATCTTGGCAGACTACCAGCCGGCGGAGTATATAGCCGAAGCGGTGGCTTCGGGTTTAAAGCCTTACGTAAAAGGCAAAAGGGTGCTTCTACCCAGGGCAGATATAGCCCGGCCGGTCCTTGCAGAGGAACTGAGGCAGAGCGGGGCTGAAGTAGTGGAGGTAGCCGCTTATAAAACGGAAAAAGCCGACGGAGATGCCGATCGATTGCGGGAATGGTTGTCTAATGGGAAAATAGATGCCGTTACTTTTACCAGTGCCTCAACAGTCCGCTCCCTGCTGGAGGTGCTGGGCGGAGATGCGGCGGAGCTGCTAAAAGATACGGTCGTGGCCTGCATAGGTCCCGTAACCGGTAAGGCCGCCCGCGAGGCGGGCCTAAAGGTCGCGGTAGAGGCCAGGGAATATACCGAAGAGGGTCTTATCCAGGCCTTGTTAGAATATTTTGCTAAAACTAGTAAACGAGCAAGGGAGTAAGGGGGTAAAGGATTCTCTTGATCAGTCTGAGCAAGCTTCTCTGTGGAGACAGCTTTTACGGGGACACGTTGCGCTATGATTCCTTAAGCCGTACTGCCCGGGCCGGAGCCCGGGAAGACAGCGGGCCCGTGGTGGTCTGGAACTGTACAAAGGCTTGTAATCTAAAATGTCGCCATTGCTATGCGGAAGCCACCGGGGAGCCCGCACCCGGGGAGCTTACCACGTCGGAAGCTAAAGCCCTGGTGGATGACCTGGCTTCTTTCCGTGTTCCGGTCCTACTCCTTTCCGGGGGTGAGCCGCTCCTAAGGAAAGATATTTTTGATCTTATGGCATATGCAGTCAACCGGAATATAAGGGTGGTTGTTTCCACCAACGGCACCTTAATCGATCCCAGTACCGCCCGGAAATTAAGGATATTGGGCGTAAGCTACGTAGGTGTAAGCCTGGACGGAGTAGACAGCGCACATGATAGTTTCCGGGGTGAAAAAGGCGCCTTCCTTAGGGCGCTGGAAGGGATCCATAACTGTCTTAACGCCGGGCAAAAAGTCGGGTTGAGATTTACCTTAAGCAAGGACACCCTTACGCAGGTACCCGATATCTTATATTTGGTCGAAGAAGAAGGTATACCGCGGGTGTGCTTTTATCATCTAGTGTACACTGGCCGGGGGAGCCGTATGGCCGAAAGGGACCTGAGCCACGAGGAGACGAGGGAAGTAATGGACCTTCTTATAGAAAGGGTGTACCGGTGGCGCAGGAAGGGCAAAAAGATAGAGATGCTGACCGTGGATAACCATGCTGACGGACCTTACCTGTATTTCCATCTTAAAAAGGAAGACCCAGAACGGGCCGCCTATGCCCTAGAGCTCCTGCGTTTAAACGGGGGAAACCGGAGCGGTATGGCCATCGGTGCCATTGACTGGGAAGGGGGGGTGCATCCGGATCAATTTACCCTGCACCATACGGTAGGGCACATCCGGGAAGAGCCTTTTAGCCGGATCTGGTCGGAAGCCAAACATCCCCTTTTGGCCGGATTGCGGGATAGGAAGCCTCTCCTTAAGGGTAGGTGCCGGCAATGTTTCTGGCTGGATATCTGTAACGGTAACTGCCGGGCTCGCGCGGAAGCGGCCACAGGGGATTTTTGGGAGTCCGACCCCGCTTGTTATTTGACCGAAGAGGAGATTAAAGGAAGAGTTTAATTAAAAAAAGTAAAGGATGTCCGGATGGATATTTAGCAAAGGAGGGAGAGCAAGTGGCAGGCTTCCCCGTCATAAGGCCGCGCAGGTTGCGGCAGAACCCGGTCTTAAGGGAGATGGTCCGGGAGACGGAGCTATCAGTGAAAGATTTGATATACCCCCTTTTTGTAACAGCAGGGAAGGGAGTAAGAAACCCCGTGGCTTCCATGCCCGGGGTCTACCAGGTCTCGGTGGACAATCTGGTTAGGGAGGCCGAGGAAGTAGTAAAGCTGGGGATACCGGCCGTACTGCTTTTCGGCATCCCAGATCCGGGTGAGAAGGACGAAATGGGTTCCCCGGCTTACGCCCCTGACGGAGTGGTCCAGCAGGCCATCCGGGCCATAAAGAAGGAATTTCCGAGTCTTTTGGTCATCACCGATGTGTGCCTGTGCGAGTATACCAGCCACGGCCACTGCGGGGTGGTGGACGACGGAGTAATCCTTAACGACCCCACCTTGGAGCTTTTGGCCCGGACCGCCCTTTCCCATGTGGAAGCCGGGGCGGACATGGTGGCTCCTTCGGACATGATGGACGGTAGAGTAGGGGCTATAAGGAAGAAGCTCGACGCCCACGGATTCACCTATGTGCCCATCCTTTCCTATGCGGCTAAATATGCTTCTTCTTTTTACGGTCCTTTCCGGGAAGCAGCAGCTTCTGCTCCCCAATTCGGAGATAGGCGGAGCTACCAGATGGATCCGGCCAACGGCCGCGAGGCCCTGCGGGAAGTGGCCCAGGACTTGGAAGAAGGAGCCGATATCGTTATGGTAAAACCGGCCCTGGCCTACCTGGACGTTATACGTATGGTTAAAGAGAAGTTTAATTGTCCCGTAGCGGCCTACAATGTGAGCGGCGAGTATGCTATGATAAAGGCGGCAGCCGAAAAGGGGTGGCTCGATGAGCGCCCGGTGGTGCTGGAAGTGCTGACGGCTATTAAACGTGCGGGTGCGGATCTCATTATAACTTACTTTGCCAAAGATGTCGCCAGGTGGTTGTGAAGGATGCTCATTTCCTGGAATACTACCAATCAGTGTAACTTATACTGCGACCACTGCTACAGGGATTCCGGCGCTAAGCTAGAAGAAGAGCTTTCCTATGCTGAAGCCAAGGAACTCATAAACGGAGCCGCACGGGCCGGCTTTCGCCTTTTTATCTTTAGCGGCGGCGAGCCGTTAATGCGCCCAGACCTTCTTGAGCTTGTGGCTTACGCTTCAAGCCAGGGATTGCGCGCCGTGTTGGGCAGCAACGGTACGCTACTTACGCCGGAACTGGCCCGTGAACTAAAAAGAGCCGGGGCTGCGGCAGTAGGCATCTCTTTGGATAGCTGCGACCCCACTAAGCATGACCGCCTCCGCCGGAGGGAAGGTGCCTGGGAGAAGGCCGTGGCGGGAATGGAAGCTTGCCGCAGCGCAGGGCTGCCTTTTCAAGTACACACTACGGTTTTCGACTGGAACAGGGAGGAATTAACTAAAATCACCGACCTTGCCTTAAGCCTGGGAGCCAGGGCGCACCATTTTTTCTTCCTTGTTCCTACGGGGAGGGCGGCTAACTTAGAGGAAGACGCCTTCCGGGCAGCACAGTACGAAGAGACTATCCGAAGTATATTAGCGAAGCAGCAGGAAGTGCCCATTGAGCTTAAGCCTACCTGCGCCCCTCAATTCATACGTTTGGCTCAGGAGATGGGTCTAAAGCTGCCCTACAGCCGGGGTTGCCTGGCAGGTATAGCCTACTGCCTTGTGGGACCGCGGGGAGATGTTCAGCCTTGTGCATACCTCAACCTTAAGGCGGGTAATGTGCGGGAGGTACCCTTCGATCGCCTCTGGCGTGAAAGCGAAGTTTTTGCAGTCTTACGCAGCCAAAATTATACGGGTGTTTGCGGCCGCTGCCGTTTTCGTACCATCTGCGGTGGCTGCAGGGCCAGAGCGTACTCGTTCTCAGGGGATTACATGGCAGAAGATCCGTGGTGCCGCTATAGCTTAGGTAAAGAAAGCTATAGTCCAGGCAAAGAAATATAAAGAAGTATACCAGGCAACTCAGTTTCCGGTTTATGCCCTATACCATGGGAGGAAAGGAAAATTGGACGCCTTGGATCGCCGGCTGCTTAATCTTGTGCAAGAAGAATTTCCCCTGACGCCCAGGCCTTACTTAGAGCTGGCCCAGCGCCTGGGTGTAAGCGAATCCGAAGTGATCGCAAGGCTCCGGGAACTTAAGAGGAAAGGGATAATCAGGCGTATCGGAGCAGTTTTCGATCTAAGGAAGCTCGGCTATGTAAGTACTTTATGTGCGCTTAAAGTCCCTCCTGAACGGCTAGAAGAAGTGTCGGAAATTGTAAATTCGTTTCCGGGTATAACCCATAACTACTTGCGGGAAGATGAATATAATATGTGGTTTACTTTGATCGGGCCCAGCCGGAAACACCTGGATAGAGTGCTGGAAGAGATCAAAGCGCGCACAGGGTTGACCGAGCTTTTAGAACTGCCTGCAGAACGCCCCTTTAAGATACGGGTAAACTTTGATTTTAAGGACGGGGAAGACGGTGGTGCGGAAGTTATCTGAAACAGAAAAGAATATCGTGCGTTTCTTTCAGGGAGACCTGCCTTTAGAACCCCGCCCTTTTCAAAAAGCTGCGGAAATTTTGGGCCTTAATGAGGAGGAGGTCCTGGCCTATCTTAAAGCCTTTCAACAAGAAGGGCTTATCCGGAGGTTTGGAGCGGCTATACGCCACTGGCAGGCCGGGATTACCGCTAATGCTATGGTAGTTTGGCGGGTACCGGAGGAGGAGGTAGAAGCTGCGGGTAGCAAGCTGGCCTCTTTTAAGGAGGTGACCCATTGTTACCAGCGCAAAACTAGGCCGGGGTGGCCCTATAACCTCTTTGCCATGATCCACGGGCGGACACGTGAAGAGTGTGAAGATTTAGCTCGTAAGCTTGCCCGGTCCATCGGACATTATGAGTACCGGGTTATCTTCAGCACCGCGGAGTTGAAAAAAGAAAGTATGCGTTATTTTACCGAAAAATAGCGGGAAAAGGGGGAAGAAGCCTTGGCCAGGCAGTGGCCGCGTTCTGTCCAGGCGTATGCAGAAGCAGTGAAGCTCATGCCGGGAGGGGTGAACAGTCCCGTACGCGCCTTCCGGGCTGTAGGTATGACCCCACCTTTTATAGCGAAAGGAGAGGGTGCACGTATCTACGATATCGACGGGCACGAATACATAGATTATGTGGGCTCCTGGGGTCCCTTGATCTTGGGGCACCGCCATCCGGAAGTGGTGGAGGCCCTGGAAAAAACTTTAAAGGAGATGGGTACCAGTTTCGGTGCGCCCACAGAGCTGGAAAATGAACTGGCCAAGATGATCACTCAGGCGGTACCTTCCATAGAGATGGTGCGCTTGGTAAACTCCGGTACGGAAGCCACCATGAGCGCCATAAGAGTAGCCAGAGCCTTTACTAAAAGAGAAAAGATTGTCAAATTCGCTGGATGTTATCATGGCCACGCCGATTATTTTTTAATCCAGGCAGGGTCAGGGGCCCTTACCTTTGGCGTCCCTACCAGTCCCGGGGTACCTGTGGGTACGGCCAGTAATTCTTTAGTGGCCAGGTATAACGATCTAGAGAGCGTAGAAAAGGTTTTTCAACAGGTAGGTGAGGAGATTGCGGCTGTAATAGTAGAACCCGTAGCGGGAAATATGGGCTGTGTACCTCCTCGCCCGGGTTTCCTGGAAGGGCTAAGGGATATTACCCGTAAATACGGCTCCCTTCTCATTTTTGATGAGGTCATGACCGGATTCCGGGTGGCCTACGGGGGAGCTCAGGAAATTTATAAGGTGAAGCCTGATCTTACTTGTCTGGGTAAGATTATAGGCGGCGGGCTTCCGGTAGGAGCTTACGGAGGAAGAAGAGATATAATGGAACAGGTGGCCCCCTCCGGGCCTGTTTATCAAGCGGGCACTCTATCGGGCAATCCTTTAGCCGTGACAGCAGGGCTCGCTACTTTAAAGATCTTACAGCGCGCGGGTGTATACGAGGCTTTGGAGGAGAAAGGAGCCCTTTTGGAGAGGGGATTAAGAGAAAAAGCCGGCGAAGCCGGTCTAGAGGTAACCATCAACCGGAAAGGCTCCATGTTTACCGTATTCTTTACTTCCAACGAAGTTGTAGATTACGAAACAGCCCTAACCTCGAATGTGGAACGCTTTGCCAGGTACTTCCGCTCCATGCTCGAACAGGGTATTTATCTTCCGCCCTCCCAGTTCGAGGCAGCCTTTGTATCTCTGGCCCACACCGACGAAGATATAGAGAGGACCATCACTGCCGCATCCCGGGCTTTTAAAGCTGCAGTGTAGGCCTATAATTTTTGGTGCCCGCCGCTGTTCACCTCATAGCAAATTTTGGCATAAGCTGTATTGACGGATGATTATAAAACTACTTTGTTTTGAGGAGGGAGGCATGGGTGAACGGCGGTTTGCACCATCATGAGGTACGAAGGGCTCTTGACATCGATCTAGAAGAGATAAAATTGCTCGCGGAAGCTGCCGGTATGACCGACTCTCCCGGTGTACGGCATGTACTTCTTAAACATATCTGCAACGAGGTACACGAAGCTATGTTCTGGAACCATTATTTAGCTCGTATGGATCATATGCCACCGCACTATCCACCCCCTTATCATCCGCCTTACGGTCCTCCTCCCTATGATCCGCCCTATGGCGACCCGTTTACCGTGAAGGAGAAATCCAAGGATACAGAGGAGACAAAGGATACAAAGGAAACAAAGGAAAAGTAGGATCAAGGGCGAGATTCTAAAAGAGTAAAGAGCGCCGGAAATCGACGAAGTTACCCAACCGTAAGGCAAGTTTGGGAAGGAGGGATTTTATGCACTGGACGGATAACGTACGCAAGGTTTTAGAGCTTGATGAAGAGGAACTAGCCCTATGGTCCAGGATAGCTGCAGCGGAACATCGCGAGGGAATGCGCAGCCTTATACAGGCCATGATAGATAATGAAAAGAAAGACGGGGAAGAGCTCCGCGAGCTTCTCCGCAAACACACTTATATGGACCCTTAAGGTTTCGAACCGGGAAGCCCCTCTCCCCAAGGGAGGGGCTTAAAATTTTTGGGGAAGGATTTTTTTATCCCGGGGAGAATTCCAAAAAGATGGCGCTTTTTGGGGGGTGTTGATGTGGGGGAAGAGATCTTTGCGCTGGATGTGGGTACGAGGAAAGTTGCAGGTGTAATTGTGAGTAAAGAGGGGTCAAAGTTCCGGGTTAAGGCGGCTGTTGTACGGGAACATAGGGAGCGGGCCATGCTGGACGGCCAGATCCATAACATACCGCAAGTGGCCGACATAATCCGGGAGGTAAAGGAAAAGCTGGAACGCAAAGCCCGTACCACCCTTACTAAAGTAGCTGTAGCTGCAGCAGGGAGGGCTTTAAAAACTCAAAAGGCGGCCGCAGAAAAGGAGATCTCCCCCTCTAAGGAGATAGATAGGGAAGAAGTCCTGGCCCTGGAGGCGGATGCTATACAAGAAGCGGAGAATACGGTGCTTGCCGGCCGGGATAAACCGGGAGAGTATCATTGTGTAGGCTACAGTGTAGTGAAGTACACGCTGGATGGTTCCAGTATCGGTTATTTGGTGGGCCAGCGGGGATACACTATGGGGGTGGAAATCGTTGCTACTTTTCTACCCCGGGTGGTGGTGGATTCCCTGGTTTCGGCCCTCCGGTGGGCAGGGCTAGAGATAGGCTCCCTCACTTTAGAGCCCATCGCTGCTGCGGCTGTAGCCGTGCCTCCGGCCATGCGCGGCTTGAATGTGGCGTTAGTGGATATCGGTGCGGGCACTTCGGATATAGCGTTAACCCGCGAAGGAAGCATTGTGGGGTACGCCATGGTGCCTCAAGCAGGGGATGAGGTAACTGAACATTTAGCCAGAGAACTATTACTCGACTTCACTACAGCAGAAAAGGTTAAAAGAGCGATTCACAGAGGCGGGACCATCTCTTTTGCGGACATCGTGGGCCAAAAGAGGGCTTTTCCTGCGGAAGAGCTTATAGAGCTACTCCAGCCTGCCGTTAGAGAGCTGGCTCGTCAAGTGGCAGAACAAATTTTACTTCTCAACGGCCGTCCACCTCAGGCTGTACTTCTTATCGGAGGCGGGAGCTTAACCCCCGGCCTTGCTCCTAGCCTGGCGCGCTGCTTGGAACTCCCCGAAGACAGGGTGGCAGTGCGGGGCCGGGAGGCCTTGCCGGATATCGTGGGTGCGCCCAGTTTCGCCGGACCCCAAGCTGTCACGCCTTTAGGGATAGCCGTGACAGCCCTGCGCCAAGAAGGTTTAATTTTGTCTCAAATTGAGGTTAATGGGCGGCCCGTGCAAGCTCTTGCTTCCCGCAAGCTGACCGTGGCCCAGGCTTTGCTGGCCGCCGGACTTCCGGTACGGGACCTTTACGGCCGGCCGGGACGGGGCATAGGGGTGGAGATAAACGGCCGGCTGCATTTCGTAAAAGGCAAACCGGGGAGACCCGGAAAGATTTTGGTAAATGGGGAGCCCGCCTCCCTGGATGTCTTCGTTCAAGGAGGCGATAAGATAGAGTTTATCCCGGGGGAGAAAGGAGAAGATGCCCGGGTTGTGGTAGGAGATCTGGTCCCGCCCTTAAAGAATAAAACCATAATCTACAACGGGAGAAAAATAACCTTGGAACCCTTAATTCTCTTAAACGGGTGCGCTGTATCCCGGGAGGCTGAAGTATACGACCGGTCCAAGATTGAATTTAATCCCTTGGAGACCGTGGCGGATGTTCTTAACTATTTAGGGGAGCCCGGGAACGAGCCTGTTTTTTTAAATGGCGAGAGGGTACGGCCGGAGGCTTTGGTTAAAGATGGCGATGTTCTCGATACGGGTGCGAAGGCCGGAACCCGTAAAATCAAAATCACTTTAAACGGCAAGGAAATCGAATTAATGGTGAAAACGAGCCAGGTGATTTTTGCGGATTTATTTACTTACCTCGAGATAGGGACTACTCCACCACAAGGGAAAAAGACTTTGAGGATGGAGGTGAACGGTCAACCTGCAGAATTTACCACGCCGTTAAAGGAAGGTGACCGGGTAACTTTAGAATGGGTATGACTGGCAGAATGGCCGAAGTATAAAGGTTTAGCCGGCCGGTGAGCATCCGAAGTGCCCGATAGCGTTATCTAACTTTAAGTATTGAAGTAGGATTGAAGTATAAGACCACCGGTTTTGCATTGGAAGAGTAATTCAGGAGCGAGTCTTAGCCTTAACGTTGTGTGTGGCGTATATACCAGGCCTGTATCTTATTGTATAAACCGGCCCAAAAGACACCAGCTAGCCAACCGCCCAGCACATCGGTAGGATAGTGCATACCGAAGTAAATTCTGCTCCAACCCGTAGCTAGGGTAAGTGCAGTAAGAATTATGTAGGAGGAAAAAAGTAGAATCTTAAGCCACCCATGACCCGAATTGCGTCCTTGCCGGTATATTAAGGGTAGGGACAGCGAGATAAAAAAGGTTGTAAAAAGAAAGGTTACAAAGGCGTGCCCGCTGGGGAAACTGTACCCGGGGGCCGGAAAAAGATATAGCCCTTCCGGTCTTCTTCGGTGAAAAAGGGCTTTAGTTACCTCAAGGAAAACCCATCCGCCGAGCATTCCCCCGGCCAAAAGCAGGCCTTCCCGGATGCGCCGGTAAAATAAGAATAGGGATGCGACTCCTAAGGTACAAGTAGCAAACATGCCCTTTTTTGTTCCCCACCAATTGAGAAAAATAAAGGTTAAGGGGAGATTTTTTCCTTCCACCAGGCTGGCCTTGCCTATAAGACCGGCAATAGTTTTATCCCAAAGGTGGAGCTCCGGATAATAGATACCTAACAAAATGAAAAGCAAAGCCGGAACAGCCACTGAAACCCAAGGTGAGTAAGGGTGTCTGCATATATTCATAGCTCTTGGTTCTAACTCCCGGGGTTTTTATGATTATTCTATCATGGTAGTCAAAGAAAGTGTGAGACCTGAAGGTCCCCAGTTTCACCGCTGAGGCCCGTCGAACCTTCTTTGACCAGATTAAATTGCTTCGCCTATAAGCTGGCTTGGCCTTCGCCAGCGAAAACTGGAGATGCGCCAGGCGGCAATCCCCTTGACTCCTTAGATGCCAGGTGCTAAACTATACTCAGACGTGCGGCAGTGGCGGAACTGGCAGACGCGCTAGATTCAGGATCTAGTGGGTCTACGCCCGTGGGGGTTCAAATCCCCCCTGCCGCACCAAAAAAATCAAGGGTTCCGGGGATCGAGGAGCGTATTGCAACGGACTAAAATGAATAAAATACTGCAACCGTACTGCAACCTCCTCCCATACCCCGGTGAAAGAAATAACCGCGGGAGGTATTCCTCCAGCGGTTATTTTATTACTACATTATAGTTCAGCTCCCTTCTCCATCCCTGGGGAAGGGAAATTTTTTTAGGATAAAAGCTCATTGAGGTTGGCCGCTGGTGCCTGCTTAAGCTGCGGGAGCACGTGAGAGGTAAACATCTAGAGTTGCGCTGATCTGGACATGGCCCAGAAGCTCCTATACTACCTTTGGGTGTTCGCAACCCTAGAGCAAAAGGGTGGCATAAGTGTGGCGCAGGTCGTGAAACCGGATATGGGACAGCTCGAACTTGGCAAGCCAACGTTCAAAGCGACGCAGTAAGCTTCGTCTGCACCACAAGGATCCTGTTGGAATAAGTATGTGTA
Source organism: Thermanaeromonas sp. (assembly GCF_021890735.1). Classification (GTDB taxonomy): domain Bacteria; phylum Bacillota; class DSM-521; order Neomoorellales; family Neomoorellaceae; genus Thermanaeromonas. Next base: position 11,981 of record NZ_JAKKUR010000015.1, on the reverse strand, counting down.
GGGTACACTTTTTAGGGGGGAATTTTTATGGAACCGTCTTACTTTGCGGAAACATTTTACAAAGTAATAGAGGGACTAAGAAAGGCTTTGCTTGATGAACGTGCCACTGCCGTATTTTATGGCCAATTACGTGATATATCGAAAACCTACGCAGGGGTAGAGTCTTTTGCCGAAGCTCGGAAGGACGAATTGGATCACGCTAAGGCTATTACGGAATTGCTAGAAAGTCTAACTGGCGTAAAACCTAAGGAAGCAACCCAACCTGTTAGCCCGCCAGCATTCAGAAATTACTGCGAAGGGATTATGTTAGCTATTAAAGGTGAAAGAGAAGCGGGAGTTGAGTATTCAAATATTATCGGGATATCACCCTATGACCGGGTAAATAAGATTTTGGAGGAAATAATCAATGATGAAGAGGTTCACCTGGTAAAATTTAGTAAACTATATGAACTGGAATGTGAACGTAAATATTACTCTGTATCCCAAAATATTTAAAGCTAAAGTGGAGACTAAGGTGCGTGCTTTACCCATCCCCGACATTTACATTCTGCAGGAGCTTTCAGGTTACTCCCGGTATGAACCGGGAGTTTTGTTGTTAAAGCGTTCGATTGCTGTACCGGGCTTGAAATTCAAAGAAAGGAGTTATGATAAACTGAAGAAGGTTAAGGATGATCCTTGTAGAATAATATTATCAGCTGCGAAAGGAGGTTCGGGAGGTGAGGAAAGTCACACCTCAAATAGCAAGAGGCGCTCTAATCGCTGCCGTCTATGCAGTTGTCACCATTGTTCTGGCTCCCATAAGCTTTGGGGTATTCCAAATCCGGGTGGCTGAAGCATTAACTCTTTTGCCCCTGCTTTTTCCTGAAGCTATATGGGGTTTATTTATAGGCTGCTTGGTTAGCAACATATACGGTGGCCTGGGGCCTATCGATATTTTCCTGGGTAGCCTTACCACCTTAGTGGCTACCTGGCTAACTTTTAGGTTGCGTCACTCTCCCCTGGCTTACCTACCTCCCATAGTGCTTAACGGTTTAATTGTGGGTACCTATCTTTCTTTTTTACTTAAGGTTAATGTATTACTTTCCATCTTGAGTGTCGCCGCGGGGGAGGCCGTAGCCGTCTTAATTTTAGGGGTACCCTTGATACGCCAATTGCGGAAGTTAAAGATACATTACTAGAAGACTGGTAGGTCGCTGAGATGGCTACTGAAAAAGAAGTTTACGTAAGAAGGCTTTTCGGTAAAATTGCCCACCGCTACGACCTTATGAATACCCTTTTAAGCTTCAACCTGGACAAGCGCTGGCGCCGGGCAACCGTAGAAGAAGCGAAGCTAAAAAATGGGGATCTAGCCCTGGATGTGTGTTGCGGCACCGGGATGCTGACTTTAGGGCTGGCGGAAGCCGTTTACCCTGATGGCCGAGTGGTGGGGCTCGACTTCTGCCAGGAAATGTTAGAAGTGGCGAAGGTTAACCTGGCCCGTAGTCCCTACGGTAGAATAATAGAGCTTGTGCAAGGCAATGCTGTAGCACTACCCTTTGAAGATAACACTTTTGATTGCGCCACCATCGCCTTCGCCCTTCGAAACGTACCGGATATAGAGAAAACCTTGTGGGAAATGCAGCGGGTGGTGAAGCCGGGAGGGCGGGTGATCTCTTTAGAGCTGGCCAAGCCCTCGGGTTTCCTTTTTAAACAGCTTTATTATCTTTACTTCAATTACTTGGTCCCCTTGATCGGGCGTCTAGCGGTAGGAGACAAAGATCCTTATAGTTACCTGCCGCGTTCCCTTAAAAATTTCCCCCATCAAAAGGAGCTTGTCAAACTTTTTACTAAAATAGGTTTGAAGGAAGCTTTTTTCCGTGAGCTTAGCGGCGGTATTGTAGCCATTCATGTGGGCATCAAAGGGGATTAAAAGCATAAGGAAAAAGTGGTGATCTCGCTTTGGCTTACCAAAATCTACGGGAATATATTTTAGCCTTAGAAAAAAAAGGTCTCCTTCACCGGATACGGGTTCAGGTGGATCCGGTTTTGGAAATCGCCGCTATAACCGAACGGGTGGTGAAAGCCGGAGGGCCGGCCCTCTTATTTGAGAACGTTAAGGGTTATTCCATGCCCGTGGTTACCAATCTTTTCGGCAGTGAAGAATTGCTCAAAACTGCTTTTGAAATTACGGACCTTGATGAGCCGGCACGGCGTCTGGGCGAGCTGCTAAAATTTCCCGATATATCGAGCTGGCAAGCCAAACTCCAAAGCCTCCCGAGGCTTTTAGAACTCCAAAAGTATTTTCCCCGAGTGGTTAAAAAGGCACCCTGTCAGGAGGTTATAGTGGAGCCGCCGTCTTTAAAAGAGCTCCCGGTGCTTAAGCTGTGGCCGGGCGACGGGGGTCCCTTCATAACCCTCCCTTTGGTTTTTACCCGGGATCCCGTAACGGGACAAAGGAATGTGGGGATGTACAGGATGCAGGTTTTTGATGAAAAAACCACGGGTATGCATTGGCACCTCCACAAGGATGCGGCGGAACATTTCCGCCGAGCCAACAGGCGTCTTGAAGTGGCAGTAGCCCTGGGGGGAGATCCAGCCCTTATCTATGCGGCCACGGCACCCCTTCCGCGTGGGATAGATGAGATGATCTTGGCCGGCTTTTTAAGGAGGGAGCCTGTGGAGTTAGTACCTGCGCTGACGGTTAATTTGGAAGTTCCCGCTCAAGCGGAGATCATTCTAGAGGGATATGTGGATATAGAAGAAAGGCGGCTGGAAGGGCCCTTTGGAGATCATACGGGTTATTATTCCCCTGAGGACTATTACCCGGTCTTCCACCTTACGTGTATTACCCGGCGCCGTGATGCTATATACCCGGCTACAGTAGTAGGAAAGCCGCCCATGGAGGACGCTTTTCTGGGTAAATTAACCGAACGTCTTTTCCTGCCTCTCATCCAGCTACAACTGCCCGAAGTAAGGGATATTCATTTCCCGGTAGAAGGGGTTTTCCATAATTGTGCTATCGTATCCATAGAGAAAAGTTATCCCGGCCAGGCGCGCAAAGTAATGTATGCTCTCTGGGGAATGGGGCAAATGATGTTCACTAAGTTTTTGATTGTAGTGGATGCCGACGTCAATGTGCATGATACCAGCGAGGTACTCTGGCGGGTGCTGGGGAATGTGGATCCCCGCCGGGATACCTTTATAGTGGAGGGTCCCCTGGATGTATTAGATCACGCTTCCCCTCAGGTGGGATACGGTAGTAAAATGGGGATAGATGCCACGCGCAAGCTCCCGGAGGAAGGTCACCCCCGCCCCTGGCCGCAAGAAGTGCAAACAAGCCCGGAAATGAGCCGTCTGGTAATGAAGAGGTGGGAAGAGTATGGCTTACCCCCCAGCCTTCTTAAGGAAGCTGGGTATCTTTTTGGAGATGATTAAATTTGAACATACTATCTTTGCACTTCCCTTTGCTTACTTGGGCGCTTGGCTAGCAGCAGGTGGGGTACCCAGTTTTCACCATTTGTTGTGGATCACCTTGGCCATGGCCGGTGCCAGAACTGCGGCTATGTCTTTGAACCGCCTGATAGACAGGCATATCGACGCCTTGAACCCGAGAACGGCCAACCGGGCCATCCCTCGGGGACTGATTTCCATTGCCGAAGTGTGGGTCTATACTATTCTTTCGTTCGCCCTATTGTTTATTTCCGCATGGCAGCTAAATGAGCTATGTGTGAAGCTTTTGCCGGTGGCTGTTTTTGTATTAGTAATTTATTCTTACACCAAGCGCTGGACATGGGCTTGCCATTTCGTACTTGGCTTTGCTGATTCTCTTGCGCCCATGGGTGCCTGGGTAGGGGTAAAAGCCAGTCTCGACCTTCCGGCGTGGATATTGGGAATAGGAATGGGCCTGTGGGTGGCAGGTTTCGATATTATCTATGCCTGCCAGGATTACGATTTCGACCGGAAATACGGGATACATTCTATACCGGCCAGGTTTGGTAAAGATAAGGGATTGCTCATAGCGAAAATTGTTCATGCGGTCTCTCTGGTTTTTCTGGCCGGGGTGGGCTTCGTCTTGCAACTAGGTATTTTCTATTTTATAGGTGTGGTTATAGCGGCCCTGATTTTAATCCGCGAGCACAGGTTGGTTTCACCTGAAGACCTGTCCAAGCTAAACGTGGCTTTTTTGCAGATGAACGGGTATCTAAGCGTGCTCATGTTTATTTTTACGGTAGTGGATCTGGCCTTAAGGTTTTAGAGGAAAGTACTTAGAGGGGAGGAAAAGACCTTTGGTAGAACTGTCCATAACGGAAATCGAACGCTACAGCCGGCAGATCATTTTACCTAATGTAGGCGGAAAAGGCCAGAAGAAGCTCAAGCAAAGCAAGGTTTTGGTGGTGGGAGCAGGAGGGCTGGGGTCACCGGTGGCTTATTATCTTGCAGCAGCCGGTGTAGGCACTATAGGTATTGTGGATGGAGATGCGGTGGAATTGTCCAACCTGCAGCGGCAGATACTTCACAATACCGAACGGGTAGGACTGCCTAAGGCAGAGTCGGCCAGGCAGACTTTACTTGCTTTGAATCCCCATATAACCGTGAACGTACACCAACTACGGTTAAGCAAAGATAATATATTGGACGTTATTCAAGGCTACGAAGTTATTGTAGACGGGGTTGATAATTTCCCCACCCGCTATCTTTTAAATGATGCCTGTGTAATGGTCGGTAAACCCCTGGTGGAGGCAGGCGTGCTACAATGGGACGGATTGGTTATGACCATAAAACCTAAGGAGGGCCCGTGTTACCGCTGTATTTTCCCTGAGCCGCCACCTCCGGGAGCAGTACCCACCTGCCAGGAAGCGGGTATTTTAGGTGCCGTCCCCGGTGTTATAGGGGCCATACAGGCTACGGAAGTTCTTAAGCTCCTTTTAGGAGTGGGGGAGGTTTTGGTGGGCCGCCTGCTTATTTATAACGGGCTGGAGATGCGGTTTAGAGAAGTAAGGGCAGAGCGTAACCCGGCTTGCCCCGTATGTGGAGATAGTCCCCGCATCCGCACCTTGGAGGAGTACACTTTTACCTGCGAAACGCGACAATAAAAAAAGACCTCCTTTGAAGGAAGGTCCGATATCAAGGTGTGATATAATTAACTTTCTTTTTTGGCAAAGGTGTCTTTCTGGCCGCATTCGGGGCACTTCTTGGGTTTGCACCTGGTTTCTTTCTCGTACCCGCAGTGGTTGCACTTCCAAACGGCCATGTAGTCTCCTCCTGTTCTTTTAAAAATTTTAACCATAGCTGTTACTATTTTAGTGCGGATAGGTTGTCCAGTCAAGGTTTTACATTTCACGCCTTAGGGACAAAATATCTAAGGCAAGCTATAATGAGGGAGGAGATTTGATGAAGGTCATACTCCACCGCCCCCAAAGAAGGGAGATAGAAATCCCCGGGGGAAAAAAGCTTGCAGATATTGCTCGAGAACTCAATATAAATTTAGAATCTCACTTAGTGGTTAGGGGCGACACCATACTGACACGAGATGAATTTATCCGGGACGATGAGGTTATAGAAGTTTTCCCGGCCGTTTCGGGAGGGTAAGATATGCGATGTCAAATTTGCCGGGGCAAGGCTTCTGTGGAAGTGCGCCAACACCATGCAGCCTTCTGCCCCAATTGCTTCGTGGAGTACTTTTTGAAACAGATAAGGCGGAATATCCAGGCCCATAAAATGTTTTCTCCTACCGAGCCCTTGCTTTTAGTGGTTTCTGGGGGTAAAGATAGCTTAAGTTTGTGGGACGCACTTTTACGTCTGGGATATAACGTTACAGCCCTGCATTTAGACTTAGGAATCCCGGGATATTCCGACCGCTCACGTGAGACTTGTAAATCCTTTGCAGCCCAGAGAGGAGCAGAGCTGCGGATAGTCTCAGTAGACGAGGAGTTCGGGCTAAGCATTCCTGAGCTGGCCAGGAAAAGCCGGAGGGTACCCTGCGCAGTCTGCGGCCGTGTAAAGAGGTATCTTTTTAACAGATATGCCGTGGAAGGGGGCTTCACCACTGTAGTTACTGGGCATAATCTAGACGATGAGGTTTCGGCCTTATTAGGCAATCTTCTGCACTGGCAGACGGGGTATCTTGCCCGCCAGCACCCGCACCTGCCTTCTACCCATCCCAAGTTAGCCAAAAGGGTTAAGCCTTTATATACTCTAACTGAGCGAGAATGTTTAGCTTATGCCCTGATCCAGCGTATACCATTTCTGGCTGAAGAATGCCCTCATGCCGAGGGGGCTACTACTATTTTATACAAGGAGGCTTTAAACCACATAGAGGAAGCCTCTCCCGGGACTAAGCTGGCCTTCATGAAAGGGTTCTTGAAACATAAAGACCTTTTTAAGGCTGCGGAAGAAGAGGTAAAACTCAAGGAATGTGCCCTTTGCGGCCAGGTAACTACGGAAGATGTTTGCGCTATGTGCCGCCTGAGAGAAAGAATAGGGGCAAGGGTTAAGATAAGTAAAAGAGGATGAAGGCACGGAAGATAGGGGCTGGAGTTGGCAACCTAAGGGATGCAGCGACCTTTTTGTGGTGAATACTAGGGGGCTAGACGTGAAAAAGATAAAGCTTAGAGCTGCAGGGAATGCCTCTCCCAGCGAGAACAACTGTATTAATGTTTAGGTAAGCAAGTTTAGGAATGGGGTAAAGAAGCCTAGCTCTTGTCATGAAGGAAAAGCCGTGCTAAAATTAAGGCAGCCCGGGATGTAGCTCAGCTTGGGAGAGCACCTGCTTTGGGAGCAGGGGGTCGCAGGTTCAAATCCTGTCATCCCGACCACCATTTTGCCGGCGTAGCTCAGTTGGTAGAGCAGCTGACTTGTAATCAGCAGGTCGCCGGTTCGAGTCCGGCCGCCGGCTCCAGAAAAATTTAGGGAGTCGCAAGGGTTTGCGGCTCCTAAATTTTTTCCTGATCGTCGCCGGGTGCCGAGTTGCCGCCCAGTTGCCGCCCATCTGCGGAAATAGCCTTCTCGAGCCTCTCTACCGCCGCCCGGTGCCAGCGGGGGAGAGTGTGCGAGTACATCTTGGCGGTAGTGTAGGCGTCCTTGTGGCGGAGGATCTCTTGGACCGTAGGAAGAGGGACACCGTGTGCGAGCATAATCGAAGCACAGGTGTGCCGGAGGTCGTGGCTATTGGGATAACGGTAGTAGGGCCCAAAGGCGACTTCAGTGCCGACGTAGCGGAGATGGCCCGTACCTTGGGCATTCCGGTGATATTTATCAACCCGGAGGACCCGGACACGCCCCGGTTCAACCCTCTGGAGGGTGACGCGTTGACGGTAGCGGAAATCATGAAGACGGTCCTCCAGTCGCTTTTCGGGAAGCAGGAGGCCTTCTTCCGGCAGGTGCAGGGGGTAATGGCGCGGAACACCGTGCTGCTCCTCAAAGCTGCTTATGGGGATAACCTGGACATCAAGATGATGACGGAAGTACTGCGAGACGAAAGCCAGCTCCTGAACTGCCTGCAGACTGTCAAGAGGAAGGAGCGGGGGCCTACTTCGCTCACCCAGTACTTCCGGCAGGAAGTTTTAGGCAAGAACAAGGAAGAGATGTTCCGGCATGCGCTGGGTCTCAGGCTTCAGCTGGAAAACATAACCGGAAATGCGCTTCTTAACAGGGTACTGGTGGGGAAGAGCGACGTAAACCTTGAGCGCCACCTGGAGGGCGGAGGGGTATTAGTGGTAAATACGGCTATGGGCAGGTTTGGGAAGCTGGGCGACGTGTTCGGGCAGTTCATCATCATGCATTTCCAGTCAGCGGTGTTCCGAAGGCCGGGGAATGAGAGGACGAGGCCCTACCACGTGCTTTACGTGGATGAATTCCCGCGATACGTGAACCCGGATTTTGAACGCCTGCTGGCGATAGGGCGGTCGTTCAGGTGTGCGACAGTACTGGCATTGCAGACCACGGCGCAACTATTGTTGGAAAGCAAGCCTGCGTTCAGGGACATAGTGCTGGAGAACTGCCGGAACAAGATAGTTTTGAACCTGGGTTCAGCGGAGGATGCGAAGACGTTTGCGGAGGAATTCGGCAAGAGGGCGATAATTAAGAAATCCCGTACGTACAAACAGGACGGGCCGTCTTGCAAGGCTATTTTCTGCGCCCACACTGAGTTAACCACGCGGGTCGGGGCCACAGTATATATCATATACGCATAGTTTCTCCATGTGGCGTTCGTAATCACCTGGAAGAGAGTGGTAAGCCTAGGCCGCTGCTGGGAGTTGGCTGTAGCCAACGAACACAGGCTATCGCTATTGATAGTATTAATTCTACGGGTTTTTTATTTTCCTTCTTTTGGAGGCGGAGTAGTGATGTGGTTTGACAAGATGGAGGAGCTAATGAGAGTAGTGCATCTGGCTTTGAATACTTGCTTGGCCGTAAAGCCTGGTGAAGAGGTTTTAGTGGTCACAGATGAGCCTCTGGAGGAGATTGGCAAAAGTTTCTACAGAGCAGCGAGGGAACTAGGTGCGGAAGCATTGCTCCTGTCGTTGCCGCCATTAGTCAAGCGTGGGGAACCGCCCCAAGGAGTAGCGCAAGCCATGCAGGCAGCTCAGGTAGTAGTGATGCCAACTTCGAAATCCCTTTCCCACACCCGGGCCAGGCGTCAAGCCTGTCAGGCTGGGGCGCGCATAGTCAGTCTTCCCGGGGCCACGGTTGAAATGCTGGTGCGTGCTCTGGATGTGGATTACGAAAAAATGGCAACGGAATGTCGCTATTATGCACAGCTTTTAACGGAAGGTCGGCGGGCCACGCTGTACACTCCTGCCGGGACCGAATTAACTTTCTCCCTGGAAGGGCGTCAGGGATATGTGGATAGCGGTTTATATACCGTTTCCGGCAGCTTTGGCAATCTCCCTGCAGGCGAAGCCTGCATTGCTCCTGTGGAAGGTACGGCCGAAGGCATCCTGGTAATAGACGGCAGCCTATCTGGCTGGGGGTTGCTGGAGGAGCCGCTGCGGCTCGAAGTGCGGCGGGGTGAAGTGGTAGCGGTGGCTGGTGGCCGGGCGGCCATTTGGCTGGAGGAACAGTTAAATTCGTATGGTCGAACGGCACGGAACATAGCGGAGCTAGGTATAGGGCTTAATCCACGGGCACAGCTTACTGGAAAGGTGCTAGAAGATGAGAAGGTGAGGGGAACAGTCCATATTGCTCTAGGCGACAACCTAAGCATGGGCGGAAAAGTAGAAGCACCCTGTCACCTGGATGGGGTACTGCTAGAGCCCATTCTGGAAATCGACGGGCAGGCTATTTTAGGAGGGCAGAGGGGTCTGAGGCAGGCTGACTTTCAAAGTTATGGTAGTTTGGGCAGGATATAACTGATTTACGTCGAATAAAAAACTACCTGAGGTGAGGGCAATGGCGCCGGAAGAGCTGGAGGCAGCCATCGAAAGCACGGCGAAGAAAATTCATGAATTGCTAGAGCAGATAGGGGCGGACAGCGACCCGCAGGAGAAGCGGCGTTTGGAGCGCCGTCTGAAGGAACTTCGGATTTTACAGCGCTGGCAGTTGGGGCAAAGAAGTTAAAAGTAAGCAACGCCCATGTTGAAGTAACTTCCTTTCTGCTTCGGAAGGGGCAGCGAAGGAGTGACGCACCATTAAAAAATTAGAGACCGCAGGGGGAGTGATGCGTCTATGGCAGAGGAAGTAATCCGCGCCAGGTGGCTTGGGCATGCAGCAGTGGAGCTGTGGTCTTCCAATAAGACACTGCTTTTTGACCCGTATATCACCGGCAACCCAGTGGCTCCCGTTAAACCCGACGAGCTGAAGCCGGACTATATACTTGTTTCTCATGCTCATTTTGACCATCTTGGCGATACGGAGGCTATCGCCAGGGCGAGCAACGCACTGGTGATCAGCACCGCCGAGGTAGCGCGCCTTTGTGAAGGCAAGGGATTGAGAGCCCATGCCATGCATATTGGAGGCAAGCGTTGCTTTGATTTCGGCTACGTGAGGGTCACTCCCGCTTTTCATGGTGCCGGCGTTGAGGGAGGCCATGCATGCGGGTTTGTGGTGCAGTTTTATGGCAAGCGGGTATATTTTGCTGGCGACACCGGGCTGTTTTCCGACATGAAGCTCATCGGAGAGCTGGAGCCTCTTGACCTGGCCTTTCTTCCCATTGGGGACAACTTTACTATGGGCGTAGACGATGCAGTAATTGCGACGGAATACCTGAAGCCCAAGGTCGTCGTGCCAGTGCATTACAATACGTGGCCTTTGATTGAGGCGGACCCGCATGATTTCCAGAGGAAAGTAGAGGCGCGTGTTGGTGCGCGGGTAGTAGTGCTTCGTCCAGGGGAGGTGTTCGAGCTCTAGACCTGTCCATAAAACTAGCAATAGATGCGCGACCGAATTTCCGGATAACTGAGCAGGCGTGGCCGAAGGTTATGGCTTCTAGGGGAAATGCGGGCTGATGTACCGCAGATTATCACCTGCAGAAGGACGCGTGAACCTGAAGTTATCGAATATTCCAAGCAGGGAAATAGTGTAGCGGTTTTAGGGATTTCTATTTGTTTCCGGGTGGTGGGAACCCGGGATGGACTTAGCAGAACTTTTGAGGCTTAATAAGCTTTGGACGCCGGTATATCCTTATCTGGCCAGGCATGTGCAAGAAGTTCTGCCACCTGAGGCAAAGGAAATCCTGGAACTAGGACCCTTTTCTGGGGGGATAACCTGGGCTTTAGCGGAAGTCTTGCCTTATGCGTTTTTTACCATAGGCGAGGAAAGACAGGGAGTAAGGGATTGGCTGGAAGAAGAAAGTCGAAAGCGCGGGGGCTTTTAAATCGCCTCAGTTTGGTAAGTACACCTCTCAAGCCCCTGGTTTTTCCCGATGAAAGGTTTGACGCCGTAATTTTCCGTGGAGCTTTTTTCTTTCTGGATGTGGATGTTCTTAAGGAAACTTAATTACCGGCTGGGCAAAAGATGGATGGCGGTGGAAGAGGTAAAAAGTATGGTACTAGCTGCTGAATTATCGGATTGCTGCCAGATATGTACTGAGGGCGGGTTGTGGCTCATTGTTAGAAAGCGATAACAAAAGCTTTAAGGAAAATGTTCCTCACTATATCGATTTACATCCGAAGAGAAGATAGCAGAACTCGAGGCTCAGGTTTACTAACGGGGGTGGCTGGCAGTCCATCTGTATCAGCCGAAGGACGGGTCTCGGATATCCAGTACTCGTGAAAGAACCAAATATAAACGTCTTTAGTGTTCCAGCTGCTTTTTAAGGTTTTCTACCTCTTCTCGGCTAAAAGAAGGAGTAAATTTCTTGCCACTTCTAATTTGCCTTCTGACTTACCTTTCTCTAGTCCCTTTGACCAAGCCTCCTGCTGCATTTCTTCTAGCACTAATTCCAGGTTGCTTATAATCTTTTTCACCTCCCAGGGATAACTTACTGCTAAGATATTCTCAAGTTTCACCTGTGCATACGTAAGTATCTTGGGCTTTAGGATTTTTTTCAGCCACGCCTTCAGATAGCAAAACTTATCAAGGTGAGCCCTTTTCAGAGTACCTCGGCCAGTTTGCAAAGGCGCTTCACGTTCTCTTGGTGTAATTTTTTGCTCTAGCAGGAAAGAACTGGCTATTAGGTTGGCCGATAGCGGAAGTCGAAAAGATATATACCAACTCCCTTAGGCTTATTAATGGGAACAAGCGGTAGCTCATCCGCCCCGGCCGGAGGAGGGAAGTCAGATATTGGCCTGTCGCGAAAAAGTCGATAGAAGCACTTCAATGCCCTAGTTGCTTTTTAAGGCTTTCTATTTCTTCCAGGCTAAGCCCTGTGGCTTTGGTAATGGTGTCAAGGTCAACATCAAGAAGGAGTAAGTTTCTTGCTACTTCCAGTTTAGCTTCGATCTTACCCTCCAGTTTACCTTCAAGTTTACCTTCAAGCTTGCCTTCAAGTTTACCCTTTTCCAGTCCTTTTAACCAAGCCTCCCGCTGCATTTCTTCTAGCACCAATTCCAGGTTGCTTATCA
>NZ_JAKKUR010000074.1 GCF_021890735.1 Thermanaeromonas sp. | reverse complement strand
CGCGTCTCGGACATGCGTAACCTCACCCCATCGTTAAACTAAACCCCTGCGGCTCGCTTTCCCGACCACCAGTCAATTATGGAAGCGAATAGCTCCCGGCCATCTATACCTCCCAAGACCTCCTCGGCACATCGCTCGGGATGGGGCATAAGCCCCAGCACGTTCCCTCCCTCGTTGATTATGCCCGCTATGTTTTCTAAGGAACCATTGGGGTTGGCTTCAGGGGTAACCTCACCTTCTGGCGTGCAGTAGCGGAATACCACTTGGCCCTTATCTTTGAGCTGCCGCAAAGTCTCCGGATCAACATAGTAATTGCCCTCGTTATGAGCTATGGGCATTCTTATGACCTGCCCTTTCCGGAAGTGATTTGTAAACGGAGTAGAATTGTTTTCTACACGAAGGTAGGTATCCTGGCAGCGGAACTTAAGGCAGCTATTACGCAGCATGGCACCAGGTAGAAGCCCGGCTTCAAGCAAAATCTGGAAGCCGTTGCATATCCCCAGGACCAATCCCCCTTGGCGGGCAAACTCCACCACGGCCGGCATTACAGGAGCAAAGCGGGCTATAGCTCCCGCCCTCAAGTAATCACCGTAAGAAAAGCCACCGGGTAATACCACGCAATCATAACCTTCAAGATTAGTTTCTGTATGCCAGATATAGTTCACTTGTTGTCTCAAGACCGTACGGATAACATGGTAGACATCCTGATCACAGTTGGAACCGGGAAAGACTATAACGCCGAATTTCATGTTTCCCCATCCTCTCGGGACCCGGCTATTTCACATCTGTACCTTTCTATAACAGGATTGGACAGGAGCCGCCGGCACATCTCATCTACCTGTTTAAAGGCCTCGTGACCATCCTCAGCTTCTAAAAGTACCTCCAGGTATTTACCTACCCGAACCTCCTTTACCCCTTCATACCCCATAGTAACCAAGCCCTGCTTAACGGCTTCTCCTTGGGGGTCCAGTACCCCGGGTTTTAAGGTTATATATACCTTAGCCAAATATTGCTCTCCCAACTTAAAGCTCACCCACCTTGCTATTGTATCTGCTTTCCTACCGCTTCAGTTATGCGTTGTAACACTTCCTGATAGGCTTCTTCCACTTTTCCTAGATCGCGACGGAAGCGGTCCTTGTCCAGTTTCTCCCTGGTATTCCGGTCCCAGAAGCGACAAGTGTCAGGGGAAATCTCATCTCCCAAAAGTATACTTCCGTGATGCAAACCGAATTCTAACTTAAAATCTACGAGGATGAGCTCGGCAAGCTCCAAAACTTGAGAGAGAATTTCATTCACCTTAAAAGCGTAACTTTTCATCAGTTCTACCTGGTCCGGCGTAGCCAGCTCCAAAGCAGCTATATGGTATTCGTTGATCATAGGATCATGGAGCTCGTCCGACTTATAATAAAACTCCAGCACGGGACTTTTTAAGGGGGTACCCTCTTCAAGCCCTAAACGCTGGGCCAAGCTGCCGGCAGCCACATTCCTAACCACCACTTCAACAGGAACAATCCTTAGCGCTTTTACTACTATCTCCCTAGGGCCCACCAGCTCCACAAAATGTGTGGGAATACCTCTTCTTTCTAAAACCTGGAAAAGCAAAGCGGACATCCGGGCATTTACCTCTCCTTTGCCCGTAATGGTACCCTTTTTTAACCCGTCAAAGGCCGTGGCATCGTCCTTAAATTCCACCAAGTAGAGGTCGGGATCTCCGGTACGGTACACACGTTTAGCCTTACCTTCATAAAGGAATTCCTTTTTTTCTACCATCGAGTTTTACACCCCTTTCTTAAATTTTGAGCTTTAAAGTCCTGCCCGCTCGAAAATGTAATCTATATATTTAAGATGATAGTTGTAGTCAAAGAGCTCTTCAATTTCAGAAGGGCTAAGGCGGCAGGTTATCTCCGGATCCTTCAACAAAAGCTCCTTGAAAGATACTCCCTTTCTCCAGGCCTCCATGGCGTTGCGCTGGACCAGGGCGTAAGCTTCCTCCCTCAGAAGTCCCTTTTCTACTAAGGCTAAAAGTACTCGCTGTGAGAACACCAGTCCGTGCGTAGCTTCTAAATTCCGGCGCATGTTTTCCGGGTAGACTTTAAGGCCCTCCATAACTTCTGTAAATTTGGCGAGCATGTAATCCAAAAGGATGGTGCTGTCGGGTATGATAATCCTCTCTACAGAAGAATGGGTGAGATCCCTTTCATGCCACAGTGCTATATTTTCTAGGGCGGCCAGAGCATTGCTGCGGATTACCCGGGCCAGACCTGCTATTCTTTCGCACATAATGGGGTTGCGCTTGTGGGGCATGGCCGAAGATCCTTTTTGACCTTGGGTGAAGGGCTCTTCTACCTCCAGAATATCCGTCCGCTGGAGGTTGCGGATCTCGGTAGCCATCTTTTCAAGGGAACTAGCTATAATGGCCAGGGTGGTCATGTACTGGGCGTGGCGATCGCGCTGAATAATCTGGGTGGAAACTTGAGCGGGCTTAAGCCCCAGTTTGCGGCATACGTATTCTTCTACTCGCGGATCGACGTTAGCAAAGGTACCTACAGCTCCGGAGATCTTCCCTACGCTGATCATCTCCCGGGCCTGATGAAGCCTCTCCGTATGGCGATCTACTTCCATAACCCACAGGGCCATCTTAAGACCGAAGGTAACGGGTTCCGCGTGAACCCCGTGGGTACGGCCCATCATGAGAGTATACTTGTGTTCCCTGGCCTTTTCTACAAGCACAGCACGCAACCTTTTAAGGCGCCTGAGGAGCTGGTCGGCCGCTTCCCGCATAAGTAGAGCCAGGGCCGTATCCAAAATATCTGAAGAAGTAAGACCAAGGTGAATGTATTTAGAAGCCTCCCCCACCTGCTCCGCTACAGAAGTTAAAAAAGCTATCACATCATGGCGTACCGTGTTCTCGATCTCTTTTATTCGGGAAACATTAAAACCGGCCCTTTCCTTAATCTCTGCCAAAGCCTCCGGCGGTATCTTACCTAACTCAGCCCAGGCTTCGCAGGCGTAAATCTCGATCTCCAGCCACTTCCGGAACTTATTTTCCTCCTCCCAAATGCGGGCCATTTCGGGCAAGGTGTAGCGCTCGATCAACTTTGGCACCCCCGTAAAGCCGTACTGAGTTCTTTATCCTTAGCTTCCACTTCCCTGGCTAGCCGCTCCCGGTAGGCCACCAGTTTTTCCCTTAGATCCTTGTCCCGCACGCCCAATATCTCAACGGCTAAAAGGGCGGCATTTGCAGCTCCATCTATGGCCACCGTGGCCACGGGGACACCTCTGGGCATCTGTACTATGGAATATAAGGAGTCCACTCCGCCCAGAGATTTGGTCCCTATAGGCACCCCTATAACGGGAAGAGGCGTCACAGCAGCCAGCACACCGGGAAGGTGAGCGGCACCTCCGGCCCCGGCAATAATTACCTCCAGTCCGCGGCCGGCAGCCTCCCGGCCGTAACGCAAGGCAGCCTCCGGAGTGCGGTGCGCGGATAAGATACGCACTTCATGAGGAATACCGAATTCCTTAAGTACCTCTGTCGCCGCCTGCATTACGGAAAGATCTGACGCGCTCCCCATAACGATGCCTACTAAAGGATTGGACATCCAGAGAACCCCCTTAAGAATTAATTAACCCAGGCCAGATAGGTTCTGAAGCTAAAGCTGAAACCTACCCGCCTGGGTTTTTAGTCCCTACGGTGTGGCGCTTAAAACGCCTGTACCACTCGGACCTGACCGTAAAAAACCTTGCCCAGGTTTTTTACGCGGAACCCTGAGGTACACTTTCAGCCTGTTAGCAAGGACCCCTTTTTCTGGCCCACGGCTTAAATTTTAATTGGCCAGACCATAATTCCTTGGCTTAACAGACTATATTTTATCCTTTTTTCGGCTTTATCATAACAAACCCGGGCGAAACGTGTCAACTTAAAAATTATAAAAAGGTTTCAAGCTGGACGCGCCAGCCACCTGTACTTTTCGTTAAGTTTAATAAAGACAAAAATATCCCAGCGGGATACAATACGGGGGGCATTTGTACTAATGCTAGTAAAAATGATAAACATCATCCCCCAGGCGCTGGCTCCCGGAAGATAGGGCTTTATCTTTTTCTGAAAATCTTCTGGGGAATATCTTTTGAGGAGAAGGGAGTAAGTAGTGACCCCCATTAATAACGGTAATAGGATTACTAAGACGATAGTTTTTAAAGTTAACCATATGTTAACCGGGACGTACTTTCCTACCATCATCAGGAGATACCACGGAGCTAAAAGGGAACCCAAAAGCAGTCCGATGGTGGTAAGCTTAATGGCTCCCGGGACGTTTCCCTTGGCAAGCATGGTAAAAGCGATAGTCATATTACTCGTGGGGAGCAAAGAAGTAATGGCCAGTCCGGCAAATAGCTCCGGCTCCTGCAGCAAAAACCCCATTCCCAATAGATAGGCTAAGCAGGGTACCACCAGGAAATTAAGAAGCATGGCGCTAACGACAAGCTTACCCTGGGAAAGATTAAAAACCTCTTTCAACTTAAACCCGATCATGGTGGGATAAATCATAAGTACGGTAACGACTAAGATATATTTCTTTAAGTTGCTCGTATCGACCAGGAGCCCCGTAATAAACCCTATTATGAGTACCAAAGGTACTACTAAGGAGATATTTTGGGAAGGGTAAAGAAAGATTTTGCCGGCTAAAGTTTTACACGGTATTCGGCTCCCAGCCTTTTCTGCTGCGATACTTTTAAGTAACGCCCTATTTCCTTCCATATGATCGTTCTTCAACCTCCTCTTTTTCTTTATTTTGAAGCCAAAATAATTTTTCTTCCAACTCTTCCAATTCCACTACCATTTCTACCTTTACTGAATGAGCTGGCCAGCGCTTTTTTAGATTAGCTATAGCCTCTTCCAGGCGCCTGATCTCCTTTTGTAGTTCATTTTTATCCAAGGTGATCCCGCCCTTTGGAGTTTTGTTTTATTATACTTTATACTTTTTTCGCTGTCAATGGAGGAAAATAGGGTCGTTTAGAAGACTTGAAAATTATCACCGGGAGCAGGTAATTATAAGGGTGGGGAAAAATTTAGTAGACGGGGGGATAATTATGAAAAACGAGGTGCTTTCCGTTATAAAGGAACGCCGCAGCATCCGGCGTTTCAAACCCGATCCCGTACCGGAGGAGATCCTTAATACTTTGCTCGAAGCGGCTTGTGCTGCCCCATCCGCAGGCAACGTGCAACCTTGGCTTTTTTACCGGGTACACCGGGCAGAAATTAAAGAAGCCTTAGCAAAAGCAGCCCTGGGTCAAAAGTTTGTAGCCCAAGCACCAGTAGTGATTGTGGTATGTGCAGACCTTAACAGGGCAAGTGCCACCTATGGGGAACGGGGGCGCACCCTTTACTGCCTCCAAGACACCGCCGCCGCCATTACCAACCTTATGCTCGCTGCCACAAGCCTCGGCCTGGGAACCTGCTGGGTAGGGGCGTTCGACGAGGGAGCGGTAAGCCACGTTTTAGAGTTACCGCCTCATATAAGGCCTGTAGCTATGATCCCGTTGGGCTACCCCGCCCATTCCCCTTCTCCTACAGCGCGGCGTAGTCTCAGCGAGGTAGTGAAGGTAGTTGACTGATTTATCCTCTTGGCGACCTGTGCATTATTTTAGCCCCACTTTGTACAAGGTGGGGCTAAAGCTAATGATGGTGGGCCTCGGCCTCTTAAACTATATTTAAGTCCTTTCGCCCCCTATCTCCTCCCCTTTTCCTCCGCTTTCACTCCGCTTTTGCTCCCAAATTCACAATTAAGTATAACTTAAGCCTTGCCATCTCATTGCTCCCAAGTAAAAAGTACCCTTAAGCAGGGTTCATGTTTAAAGTGGCTCTTTTTCAGGTAAAATAACATCGAATATGCCAAAAAGGTACTCCATCTTTAAAATTGCCGCTGCTTATATAGGAACTGTAGTAGGAGCAGGTTTTGCTTCCGGCCAGGAAGTGCTGCAGTTCTTCGGCTATTTCGGCCTTTGGGGGCTTGCCGGCATAGCCTTGGCCACAGGCTTGTTCATTTTTTTCGGGTATCAGGTTTTAAACTTAAGCCATCATCTGAAGGCCCATTCCCACCTCCCTGTTATGCGCCACGCTGGAGGCCCCTGGCTTGGTAAAGCGGTAGATGGAATTACGACCTTTTTCCTCTTCGGAGCTCTGGCAGTCATGGCCGCCGGTGCTGGTGCCATTTTCTTGGAGGAATATTGCCTCCCCGCCTTGTTGGGAAGTACCCTTCTGATCGCAGTAACTCTTGTTACGGTACTTCTAGGTATAAGCCAGGTAATTACTGCCATCAGTTTTGTGGCACCACTTTTGGTAGCTACCGTCTTGGGAGTAAGCCTCCTTACCATCTTCAAAAATCCGGCTTCCCTGCTTACCAATCTCTCCTGGTCAGAAGTTCCCAGGGCAGCAGCCCCCTTTTGGCCCCTGGCCGCTTTGCTCTACGCTTCCTATAACCTTATCCTGGCTATAGGCGTTTTGGCTCCATTGGGGTCCTTAAACAGGCAGAAAAGTCTCCTGCCGGGAGCCGCCCTGGGGGGATTGGGCCTTGGTTTGGGTGCCGGGGCCATTACTTTAGCCCTTCTGGCCACAGCCCCGGAAGTAACAGCGTGGGAAGTACCCATGCTGCAAATAGCCGGTAACTTGGCACCTTGGACTCGTACATTTTATAGCGTCATTTTGCTAGCCGAAATTTATACTACCGCCGTAAGCAGCCTCTACGGTTTTACCGCCCGCCTGGCAAAACCCGAAAGCAAGCGCTTTTCCCGTCTGGCCATCATGGCCAGCCTCGTGGCCTTAGTTGCCGCCCAGTTGGGTTTTTCCCGCCTGGTGGCCACCCTTTTCCCTCTGGTTGGTTACGGCGGCCTATTACTGCTAGGAGCCCTGGCCTATTATTTCCTGCGCGAAAACTTGCCTGTTATGCTCTCTAACTTTTTTCTTAAACGTCTTCTTCCTACCTGGGCCCGCAAAGTTTTACCTATAAAGAAAAAAAACTAAAAGCCGCCCTGGCGGAGCATCTCCCTCTATACCCCCTATTAGCATTTCCCCTTTTTGAGTAGATAGGTATTAAGGGGTACAGTTTTTGAAGTGAGGTAGGTAATAGTATTCCAGAAAGGAATATTTACTATAGCAGGAGTTTATAAGCTGAGAGCGAATAGTGTAAATATCACGGGGGAAGGAGGGAGATCCTTTGGAGAGTAAAACAGTTATAGGTAATACGAGTAGAAAAGGGAGAAAAGTTTATTTAGAGCAATCTTTAAAGGAGGTTTGGGTACGGTTATTCCAGGAGCCCTGGCCTTTAGGAGTAGGAGTCCTTGCCCTGACCATCACTAATCTATTTATGTTCATATACGCTCGTGCTTTAGGCGTATTTCCCCAAATGGCCATGTGGGGAAGTTGGCTTTATAACTTGATAGGTATCAAGACGGAAAGCCCCTTTATCCCCTACCCAGTAAAGCCACCTTATTTAGACATGCACAGTTTACTGGACATAGGTATTATCTTCGGTGCTCTGGGGGCTTCTTTACTAGCCCGGGAATTTAAAATCCGGCGAGAAGACGGGCAAGGTTATCTTTTTGGGGCCCTTGGCGGTATTTTGATGGGTTTGGGTACAGTACTGATGCCGCCGTGCAATGTGGGCGGTTTTTGGGTGGCTACCATGGCCTTTTCTTTAAGCGGACCTTTGGCGGCTATAGGACTTCTGCTAGGTGCTTATGTGGGAGGTAAAATCTTACAAAGTCACGTACATGAAGCCCTGCTCAAGGTAGATTTTACTCAGACCCCGGAAGGAGAAGCTGTCCCGCCACGCTCCGTGTCTCTACAACCCCAAAGCGGCATTTTGGTATTCATCCTTATAGTCATCCTGGCTATAGTTTATCATCGCCTGGGTATGCCTAAAAATGCTGGACTATTCTTGTTCGGCGTCCTTTTCGGTGTAATCGTCCAACGCTCCCGCCTGTGTTTTGTGGCTGCTTTCCGGGAGATCTTGGTAAGCCGTGATGGGAAGGTTATGAAATGGGTTTTGGCTAGCATGGCTGTTGGCGCCTTAGGTTTTGCCCTTCTCAAGGGCCAGGGCTACCAGCCCCAGCATATGGTTTTCCCCGCCGGCTGGCATAATATTGTAGGCGGCTTTATCTTTGGGATTGGAATGGTTCTTGCGGGGGGGTGCGGCCTAGGGATTCTAGTACGCAGCGGCGAGGGTTATACCCGCTCCTGGGTAGCTTGTCTTACTGCTATGTTAACCTCCGGAGCTTGGGTTCACCTTTATGGCCAGAAGGTGGGCCAAGGGTGGCTCTATGGTAAGCCGGTATACCTACCCGAAGCCCTGGGTTGGGGTGGAGCGCTAATCTTTGTTTACGGCTTCTTACTGCTATTCTATTTGTTTATCCTATGGGTGGAGGCAGGGAAATATGAAAAAGCTTAAGGCTATAAAAATCGGCAACAACCACTACCAAGTGGATATGCGAGGGTGGATGTGCCCTTATCCTAAATATGCCATCGAAATACTTCTGGAAAAACTGCCATCGGCCAGCCGTATGGACCTACTGGTCGATTGTCCTGCGGCTACCAAGGATGTACCGGAAGTGGTCAAAAGCAAAGGTTGTAACGTCCAGGAAGTTATTCCTATAAGCGATGGGGAATGGCGGATTAGAGTGAGCAAATAAGCGCAAACCTTATAATCTACAATTATGGTAATCCCCCTCTAAGATTTATAAGGGGGAATTACCATTTCTGGGCCCTTACTATAGCCCGATAGAGCACCTCTAGATGAAGAAAGTATAGGAGCTAAAAGGTGTTTGGGTTTAATCTGGGTTACAGGAAAATAGCCACCACATGGCGAATTCTTAAACTAATTCTTAAAGCAAGATGAAAATAACACGAAAGGATTTCCAGGTTGGCAATGGAAGATATGTTCGGCTACGCCTCTGTGAGAGCACAGAGCATCCTAAGCGTGGGGCAGGCCAGGAGAATTTAAACAGGAGGAACGGCTATGGAACTAGGTGCTACTATACG
>NZ_JAKKUR010000073.1 GCF_021890735.1 Thermanaeromonas sp. | reverse complement strand
CGGCATATAAAGCGTCTCCTTTTATGGGGATATATAGGTAAATTAGTGAAGGTGGTAGGAGGGATCTTCCATACCCATAGCCGCCTGGCTGATGCCCGCCGGGAGATAGTAGGGGCTTGGGCGGCGGCCTGGGGTGCCCCACCGGGAGTGGTTAAGGCGGTGTTAGAGGCTAACACAGTGGAAACTGTACTTACCATTTTGGAGGAGGCTTGGGGAAGGGAATTTTGCCGGACATTTTGGAATCATATGGCAGGACTGGCCAGCAGTAGACTTAAAGAACGTCTGCAGGATAAAGTCGAAGTAGGGACAGCTTTTCTAAACCTTAGGGGACAGATCGTCGGCTGGGATGAAAAAGCGCGCCAGATTTTGGGGGAATGGGGTTATGACACAAAACAGGGGGAGTTGGCTTAAGGTTATAGGTATAGGGCCGGGGCACCCTTCTTGGCTTACCCCTGCAGCCTATGAGGCGGTAGCTCAAGCTGAGATCTTAGTAGGGGGGCGTAGGGCTTTAGCGCTTTTTGCTTTCCTAGAACGGGAGAAAAGGGTGATAGATGGGGATTTGGAAAGTCTCCGCCGCTTTTTAGAGAGCGTGCGGGGGCGACCAACGGCAGTATTGGTTTCTGGAGATCCGGGTCTGTATAGCCTTTTGGGGTGGCTAAAGCGGCATTTTCCAGAAGAAGAAATTACAGTGATACCTGGAATTAGTTCTGTGCAGTTGGCTTTTGCCCGCTTGGGTTGTAGCTGGGAAGAGGCTACTATTTTAAGCCTCCATGGGAGACCTTTAAGCCTCTTAGATCCTTACCTAGAGGGGCTGGCCCGAGATAAAGTATTGCTAGCTCTTCTAACGGGGGGTAGCAATACGCCTTCTAAGGTAGGCGAATACTTAACCTCTCAAGGCCTAGGGAAGGTAAGCCTTTGGGTGGGGGCTGAGCTAGGCGGCCCGGAAGAACGTATAGAGTATCTTTTGGCAGAGGATCTGGCCCGCTCTGACTTTCCTCAAGCAGCGGTGATTATCGGTGGATATAGGAAAAAATAGATGGCCCTACATAACCCCAGGTATTCCCGATGAGCTATTTGAAAGGCGGAAAGTGCCTCTAACCAAAGAAGAGGTCCGGGTATTGACCTTGGCTAAAGCCCGTTTGGCTCCTGGCCAAACCGTATACGACATAGGCTCAGGGACAGGATCTATAACCGTAGAGGCTGCCCGGCTGGTTTCGCCTGGGATAGTATATGCCGTAGATAAAGACGAAGAAGCCCTCAGACTTACTCGTATTAACGTGGACTCCTTCGGTCTAACCAATGTGGTATATCTAGCTGGGGAAGCACCGGGGGTGTTAGCCGGGTTACCTCCCGCTGACCGCATATTTATCGGGGGGAGCGGGGGAAATCTTAAGGAGATTTTGCTTCAGTGTTTAAGCCAGTTACAGCCTAAAGGGATTATAGTTATTAATGCGGTGACCCTGGATACCTTATGGGAAGCTGTAAATTTCGGACGGGAAAAGGGACTAAAAACTACTGCTATAGCTTTGAACGTGGCCAGGCTAGAGAAGATAGGCCAGCGAGAGATTTTCCGGGCCCTTAATCCAGTATATATTATCCAGTTACAGTCCTGACCCAGGGTTAAAGAAGTAAGACAAGGAGGAGGCAAGGTTTTGATAGGGAAACTTTACGGAGTAGGGGTGGGACCTGGAGATCCCGAGCTTCTTACACTTAAGGCGCGCCGCATAATAGAGGAAGTGCCTGTGGTGGCAGTGCCTGTCTCCCAGCGGGGGGAGGAGAGCTTGGCCCTCAAAGTAGTAAAACCTTTCCTGCGGCCCCAGCAGGAGATCCTTTCTCTTTTTATGCCTATGAGCCGGGACCGTAGGTATCTAGAACGATCTTGGGAAGCCGCCGCTCACCAGTTGTTAAATAAGCTTTACGAGGGTAAAGATGTGGCCTTTTTAACTTTAGGAGATGCTAGCCTCTATAGTACCTACAGCTACCTCATGGAGAAAGCCCGGGAGATGAACCCAGAATTAAAAATAGAGACTGTGCCGGGTATTACTTCCTTTTGTGCTGCGGCGGCTAGACTTAACTTGCCCTTGGCCAAGGGGGACGAGCCTTTAGCCATCATACCGGTAGTGGAAGAAGATGTGGCTACTTTAAGGGAATGGCTTGCCCAATTTCCCAATCTGGTCCTTATGAAAGTAGCCCGGAGGTACGAGGAAATTGTAGGTCTTTTGGCCGAAGTAGGGGTCCTTAAGGATTCGGTTTTAGCCACGCGCTGCTGTCTAGAAGGCGAACGATTTTCCTGGGATCTGGAAGCTGACCGGGGCCAGCGGCACGACTACTTGTCCCTTATTCTTGTACATAAAGGAAGGAATATAAAATGAAGGTTTATTTCATAGGGGCAGGGCCCGGAGATCCCGAACTCATAACGGTGAAGGGGCAGCGCCTTTTAAGGGAAGCGGAGGTTGTAATCTATGCTGGCTCTTTAGTAAACCCTGCCCTGCTGAGTTGGGCGCGGCCCGAGGCTCGTATTTATGATAGTTCTTCTTTAACTTTAGAAGAGATTATAGATCTTATGGAAAAAGCTGTAAGAAGAGGGCAAAAGGTGGCCCGGCTTCATACAGGGGATACCTCCCTTTATAGCGCGATACAAGAACAGATAGAGGCTTTAGAAGCCCGCGGTATCCCCTATGAGATCGTTCCCGGGGTTAGTTCCTTTTCTGCAGCAGCAGCGGCGGTCAGAAAAGAATTTACCTTGCCAGGGCAGAGCCAGACCCTTATTTTAACCCGCAGGGCAGGGAGGACTCCCGTGCCGGAGGCTGAGAATCTTGCGGCTTTAAGCCTTCACCAGGCTAGCTTATGTTTGTTCTTAAGCGCCCATTGTTTAAAGGAGGCTGCCCAGGAACTGGCCACCGGATATGGCCTGGAAGCTCCGGCTGCGCTAGTTTACAAAGCCTCCTGGCCTGAAGAGAGGATTTTATACGGGAGTTTGGCCGATATCGCTGACCGCGCTCAAAAGGAGGGTATAGAGCGCACGGCCTTGCTTCTGGTAGGGGATTTTCTACGGGGAAGGGGCCAGCGTTCCCGCCTATATCATCCTGCCTTTTCCCACGGTTTCCGGAGGAAAAAAGATGAAGCTAGCCATCATCACCTTGACGAAACAGGGCCTTAAGACAGCAAGGAGGATAGCCTTTTTATATAAAGGGGAAGCCCATATCTATACTCCTTTAGCCTTACTAGAGGAAGTCTCTTCAAGGGATGCATCTTTAAAGTTTGAGGAAGAAGGGGTTATATTCCCCTTTAAGCGGCCTTTAAAGGACTTCTGTGGCCAGCTTTGGAAGAGTTACCAGGGCCTTATCTTTATCATGGCTACAGGGATAGTAGTACGGTGTCTCGCTCCCTATCTACAGGATAAGAAGAAGGACCCTGCAGTTGTGGTGTTAGATGAGAAGGGAGAATATGCCATAAGCCTTTTATCTGGCCACCTAGGGGGGGCTAATAGACTGGCCCGGGAGATAGCCCATTTCCTGGGAGGAAAAGCAGTTATCACTACATCTAGCGATATCCAGGGTCTTCCAGCTTTAGATGTGGTGGCTCAAGAGTTAGGGTTTAAGGTTACCCCTGAAGAAAGGTTCGCCCAGGTTATGGGAGCGCTGGTCAATGGGAAGAAGGTAGGCGTCTGGGCAGAAGAACCCTGGCAGGAAAGGCTGGAAAGGGAGCTTAAAGGTTTAAAGGTTGAGCCTTGGTCTAAGTATCGAGGTCCAGAAGGGTGGGAGGCAGGGATACTCGTTACTTCAAGGAGAGACAAGCTTCCTCCTGGACCTTGGGTTTTCTGGCGGCCCCAGGAGCTGGTAGCAGGGGTGGGCTGCCGCAAACGGATAGACTATAAGTCTATCCTTAGGGCCTTAGGGGTAGCCTTTAAAACAGCCGGCCGCAGCCTATTAAGCCTTAAGGCTTTGGCTACCTGGGAGTTTAAGGCGAAAGAAGAAGGGCTAGTAATTGTAGCCCAGAGGCTTAACGTACCTTTGTTAAGTTTTTCTAAGGATGAGCTCCTAAAGGTTTGGGAAGAGACCCCTGGTCTATCCTATTCTCCCCTAGCCCAAGAGAAATTAGGACTAGGAGGTGTTTGCGAGCCGGCAGCGCTGCTAGGAGCAAGAAAGGGGGAGCTCATATGCAAGAAGATAGCCTTAAACGGGGTAACCGTAGCCTTGGCCAGGGCCACATATCTATAGTGGGGTTGGGCCCTGGGGGACCGCAAGATATGACACCCCGGGCCACAGAAGCTTTAGCCCAGGCCGAGGTTGTGGTAGGCTACCGTCCCTATGTAGCCCTCCTGGGAGAGATGGCTACTTCTAAAGAGGTTGTGGCTACAGGGATGACGGCAGAAGTGGAACGGTGCCAGGAAGCTGTGCGGCGAGCAGCCCGAGGGCAAAGGGTAGCAGTGGTTTCTAGCGGGGATGCGGGGATTTACGGAATGGCCGGGTTGGTTCTGCAGATCCTTCATCAAGAAGACCAGGCCGGAAAGATAGGAGTGGAAGTAATCCCAGGGGTGACGGCGGCCACGGCGGCAGCCGCGGCCTTGGGAGCTCCCCTTATGCACGATTTTGCTGTCATCAGTTTGAGCGACCGCTTGACTCCGTGGGAGACCATCGCCCGGCGCCTGAACTTGGCCGCCCAAGGTGATTTTGTGATTGTTCTTTATAACCCTAAAAGTCAAAGTCGCACCTGGCAGCTCAGCCGGGCTCAAGAGATCATATTACAGTATCGCTCTCCAGCTACACCAGTAGGGGTCGTCCGCCAGGCGGGGCGTCCCGGCCAGCAAGTATGGATCTCTGATCTCGCTTCTTTTTTAAGCCTCCCTGTGGATATGTTATCTACAGTTATTATAGGGAATAGTCAAACGCAAATTTTAGGGAAATGGATGGTTACCCCTAGGGGGTACGATCTGTGATCTTAGTTTTAAGCGGGACATCCGATGGGAACAGGCTTATCCGGGAGCTGGCAAACTTAGGTTACCGGGTGCTGGCTACGGCCGTCACCCCTTATGGTGCCTATCTGGCCAGGGAGGCCGGAGCTCTAGAAGTATATCAAGGAGAACTTGATAAAACATCCTTTAAGGAGCTAGTCCAAAGGGAAAAAGTGGGGGCCGTGATAGATGCTACCCATCCTTACGCGGAGAAGATAACCTCCATAGCACAGGAGGTAGCTGAAGATATAGATATCCCTTACCTCCGCCTCCGCCGGGAATTCGTCCCTGTACCCCCACATCCTTTGGTTAATATGGCCTCAGATTGGGAAGAAGCTGCCGAAGCTGCAGCCCGGGCCCAGGGCAACACCGTATTTTTGGCCATCGGGTCCCGCCATTTAGAGGTTTTTGCTAATCATGAGGGTTTACGGAAAAAACGCTTAGTGGTACGTATTTTACCTGACCGGGATTCTTTAGAGAAGTGTCTTAAACTCGGGTTCTGGCCCCGGGATATTATCGCCCTCCAAGGACCCTTTAGCTATGAATTAAATTTAGCCCTTTTTCGTGAGTATAAGGCCGAAATCTTGGTGACCAAGGATAGTGGCCATACGGGGGGCCTCTTGGAAAAGATCCAGGCCGCCCTGGACTTAGGATTAGAAGTTATCCTTTTAAGACGTCCCCCAGAACCCCCAGGTTTAAGGTTAGAGGAGATCTTAAAGGTTTTAGAAGCAAACCTTTAATGTGTTTAAAGGCTAGCCTAAAGTCAAGGATTTTGGGGAGGAAGATGAATGCAAAGCAGGATCATCCTTTTAGGTCATGGGAGCCGCATACCCGAAGCTAACGAACACTTACGGAGACTAGCTTTGCAAGTGGGCGAGCTTTTAGGAGGTCTTCCAGTAGATGCTTGTTATATGATGCGGGCACGACCTGATCTGGCGGAAGGAGTAGCTCGGGCGGTAGAGGAAGGGGCTAAAAGAATCGTCGTGGTGCCCATGTTTTTCTGTAACGGGCTCCACGTACAGAGGGATATACCGGAACAAATAGAGAAGCTGCGGGCCACCTATCCCCAAGTAGAGTTTATCTATGCCGCTAATTTAGGAGCTGATAGAAGGATCGCGGAAGTTATAGTGGAGCGCATCCAGGAGGTGGCACCGGGTGAATTTTTTGCGAGACCCTAAGGATATTGAGGAAAAAAGCCAAGCCTTTATTTCCGCACATCTTAAAGGGGATTTTAGCCCGCAGGAAAAACAGGTACTCACCCGTATAATCCATGCCACCGGGGACTTAAGCTACGCTAGCTTAACCGTTATCCACCCGGAGCTAGTGCCCGAGGCTTTAAAGGCCCTGCGCCAGGGAGCAGCCATAGTAACAGATGTGGAAATGGTTAGAAGCGGTATAAATGCTTCTCTGGCCGCTAAAGGGAGATGCCCTGTAATCTGCGCTATCCGGGAGGAAGAGGTTATAAGGAGGGCCGCGGCAAGATCGGAGACCCGGGCTATGGTGGCTATGGAGTACCTGGCACCTCGAATATGGGGTTCTGTAGTAGCCATCGGTAATGCGCCGACCGCCTTGTTCCGCCTCCTGGAACTCATAGAAAGCGGGCAGACCCGGCCGGCGGTCATTATCGGGACGCCGGTGGGCTTTGTAGGAGCTTCCGAGGCTAAAGAAGCTTTGGAGAGGGGCTCCATACCATTCTTGACGGTCCGCGGATCCAAGGGCGGAAGCACAGTGGCCGCCGCGGCTGTCAATGCCCTTTTGCATTTGGCTTTTAAAGGGGGTTTTAAGGCTGAAGGCTAAAAATATTATGCTTCAGGGGACTAGCTCCCATGTAGGCAAAAGCGTGCTAGCCGCCGCCCTTTGCCGGATATTCTACCGGGCCGGGTATAAAGTTGCTCCCTTTAAGGCCCAAAATATGGCCAATAACTCTTATGTCACCGCGGATGGCGGGGAAATGGGACGGGCTCAGGTGGTCCAGGCCTGGGCAGCGGGGGTAGAGCCGCGGGTAGAGATGAATCCTGTGCTCCTTAAACCCACCGGCCACTCTTGTTCTCAAGTGATAGTTATGGGTCGGCCGGTCGGAAATTTAGGGGCTAAGGAGTATCACAAGGATTTTGCCCTGAGCTTGCTTGATACAGTAGCCCGGGCTTACGCTACCCTGGCAGCGGAGTTTGAGATCATAGTCATCGAGGGAGCAGGGAGCCCCGCGGAGATAAATTTAAAGGACCAGGAGATAGCTAATATGAGGATCGCCAAGATGGTAGGAGCCCCTGTTTTGCTGGTGACCGACATAGACCGGGGAGGGGCTTTGGCCTCTGTGGTGGGCACCTTAGAGCTCCTGGAACCTGATGAGCGAGCTTTAGTGGCCGGCATCATAATTAACAAATTCCGGGGCGATCTCTCTCTCCTTAAGCCTGCTTTGGATTTCCTGGAGAAAAAGACAGGAAAACCTGTGTTAGGCGTAATACCTTATCTACCGGGGCCCAGTTTACCTGAAGAGGATTCCGTGGCCCTGGAAGAACGGCAACGGAACACCCCAGATCCAGGGACAGGGGAGCTAGACATAGCTATAGTTCTCCTCCCCCGCATTTCCAACTTTACCGATTTCGATGCTTTAGAGAGGGAGCCGGGGGTAAGGGTACGGTATGTAGAGGTATCTAAACCTTTAGGCCGACCGGATCTTGTAATTCTACCGGGGAGCAAAAACACTATTGAAGATCTACTTTTATTAAAGCAATATGGCCGGGATAAAGAGATCATCAGGCTAGCTCGGCAAGGGACGCCGGTAGTAGGTATATGCGGCGGTTTTCAGATGCTGGGCGAGCTCATCCGGGACCCCTTTAAGGTAGAAAGCAGCACTCCGGAATTGGAAGGGTTAGGATTATTGCCTATGATCACTACTTTTAAGCTGCCCAAGGCCACGTATTTAGTGGAAGCGGAGGTGGCGGGGCTAGGGCCTTTTTGGGGCTTAACTAATTGCGGGCTGTTAAAGGGTTATGAGATCCATATGGGTGTTAGCGAAAAACGTGGGGAGGCTCTCCCTGCCTTTTATATAAAGAGCAGGGGAGGAGAGACTGTCGAGATACAAGATGGAGCTGTATCTATAGACGGACATATCTGGGGCACTTATATCCACGGTATTTTCGATAACGATGGCTTCCGGCAAAGCTTTATAGAAAAACTTCGTCAGAGACGGGGCCTAAGACCAGGGGAGGGTTATAGGCGAGGATTTGAGGCCGAGCAAGAGGAAAGATTAGAGGAATTGGCCAGGACAGTGGCCTCCCATCTCGATTTAGAGAAACTAGGCCAGATTATGGGTTTAGAACGACCCTTGGCAGGTGGGTGGTTTGCCCGTTAGCTTGGAAGTCTTTTTGTTAGCCCTGCTTCTGGACGTGATCATAGGCGATCCCCGCTGGTTGATCCATCCTACCCAGGTGATGGGCTTAGGGATAGTTACGCTGGAGAGGCTCCTTTGGCCCTGGGCTACAACCCCCCGCCTTAAGTATCTAGCGGGGATGATCATAGAAGTTATAATCGTGGGGTTAAGCTGGCTTATGACTAAGGTATTGATTACCTTAGCTTATAAGATAGGCTGGCTATGGGGGTATTTTTTAAGCGCGTGGCTACTTTCTACTACCATAGCTGCACGGGGATTATGCCTTACAGCTTGGGAGATAGCTTCTTGTTTAAGCCGAGGGGATTTACCAGCCGCTCGGCGTAAGGTGGCTATGCTGGTGAGCCGGGATACTGAGCGGATGGAGGAAAAGGAGGTAGCCCGGGCGACCATCGAAAGTGTGGCCGAAAATACAAGCGATGGGATCTTGGCTCCTCTTCTTTATGCCCTGGTGGGCGGGGTTCCTTTAGCCATGGCCTACCGGGCTATAAATACCTTAGATTCCATGCTGGGGTATAGAAATGAGCGCTACCTTTATTTCGGCCGTGCCGCAGCCCGTGTAGATGATTTCGCTAACTTTATACCCGCTCGCCTTACAGGTGTCTTCTTCTGTTTGGCCGCCTTGTTAGTAGGGGGTAAGGCGGGGGAAGCTTGGCGGGTGCTATGGCGGGACGGGAGCCGCCATCCCAGCCCCAACAGCGGGTATCCGGAGGCGGCCATGGCTGGCGCCTT
>NZ_JAKKUR010000072.1 GCF_021890735.1 Thermanaeromonas sp. | reverse complement strand
GACTATCAAGCCACTCTTTTTTCACTACTAGTTGCCTTATTCTGTTCTGTAAGCTCACGGTACCAGCGTAAGTGATGTTCCCGCGCGAAGGTTTCAGAAACCGAACCCCAAATCATACCTTTTATGGCTTCGCGGCATTCAGGATGGCAAAGGGCTAAATAAACATGGCCTATGAGCACGGCACCCATAAAAAGTGCTCCAGCAGAATGGAGGGGATGGGCCCAAGCCACTAACTGAGGGTCAAAACGTTCCCGGAAAAGAAGTATCCAGCCCGTGCCCATCATCCACATAGAACCGAAGACAGTTAAAAGGGAATTTAGCTTTTCTCCCGCGTTAAACTTGCCCTGTTCCGGCATTTGGGCTGGTAAACCGAAAAATTGACGGGGGAAGAGCTTCAAAAACTGCCAATCTTCCCTACTCCATGTAAAACATTCCTTAAGCCACTGGAAAACGGTCCGGGGCGTTCCTATGAGGAGAATGAGCACCGTTAAAAAGGTGAAGGGATAAGCAAAAAGATGATGCAAAGTGCGGGTTACTTTAAGCCCCTCAGGCCCTAAAAGTCCGCTAAAGCCCCGGAATACCAGCGCTGAGCCCGTAACCAAAAGCACCACAAAGGTAATACCGTGGCTCCAGTGCCCCAGGCGCTCAGCCAGGTTAAAGCGCTCAATCCTCTTTTCCTGCACGATGCACGCCTCCTTTGTTAAAGGTATTTACAAGTAAGCTCGTCACCACAGCGGCTGCGGCCAGGCCCATGGCCGCCTTCCCTGCTGGCCGGACCAGGTCTTGCCAGATCCGTACGGCCCCGGGTTCCTGAAAATCTGGAGGAAGAAGGGAACGATCCATCAGCCAATTGCGCGGGGGTACGTAGGCGAAAGCAGTACCGGCTATCTTTATGGCATTTTTCGTTTTCAGGATATCGTTTACCTCACTTCCCGGGTCGTCCCAATCCCCGAAAAACCTGGCTCCAGCCATGCAGGTCTCCACGCAGGCAGGCTTCTTCCCTTTATCTATCCGCGAGTAGCAAAAGTAACATTTCTGGACTATGCCCCGTTCTTTGTTAAAACTTCGGGCACCATAAGGGCAGGCAGTCTCACAATAGCGGCAGCCGATGCATTTACTTTCTTCTACTACCACCAGTCCGTCAGGCCTCTTCTGGGTAGCTCCCGTAGGGCAAACCTTAAGGCAAGGAGGATCATCACAATGCATACACTGGGTAACGACCACCCCACCGTGGACTTTAGGAAAAGTCCCTACTTCATACCGGTAAACCTTGGTAAAGTGCTGCTCGGGCAAAAGTTCCCACTCCGCCTGGCAGGCCACTGAACACCCGTGGCATCCCACACAACGGCTAAGGTCTATAACCATCCCTAAGCGAGCCATATTTTATCCCACCTTTCGTACCGTCACCAAGGTTTCGCACTGGGCAGATGCTCCCGACACGGGAGCGGCCATTATGGGGATAAGCATACTATCGTTGGCCCCCTTGTTATAGGCCAGCCTTCTTACAGGTACAAGGCAACCGAATCCGTGGGCGAGGAAGACAGCCTCGGGATGGATACCTTCCGTAACCCGTGCTTTAACCCTGACCTTGCCCACCTCCGAAGCTACTTCCACTATATCACCCGACCTGATACCAAGCTTGGCGGCCCGGCTAGGGTGGATCCATAGCTCGTTCTCCGGCATCAGGGCCATGAGATAAGCATTATTATCTGTAGTGGTATGGGTATGCATGGGTACATGCCCTTGAATAAACCGGAAATTATCCTCCTTAGGTTGCACTTTAGGCGGCTCCCACGCCGGGGTTAAAGTGCTACCTACCTTCACAAAAGCAGGACAAGCTAGTTCGATTTTCCCAGAAGGAGTGTTGAGTTTGGTGTAGTCCGGTTTTTCCGCGGGTACCTCAACCACCCCTTCTTGAGCCAGCTTTTCTTGGGTAAGCCCAAAGGGGGCCAGCAGAGCGTTATTGTACTGCTCTAAAGTAAAGCGGAAATATTCACCGAGGCCACAAGCTTCGGCCAGTCCGGCAATTATCTCCTCTCCACCTTTAGTATCAAAAAGGGGCGGCACCGCCGGCTGGCGCAAGATAACTTTATTGCCTACAGTCATTACAGGATCGTAGCGCTCCAGGTAAGTGGACTCCGGCAGAATGTAATGGGCGTAATAAGCTGTATCGTTCATCTGGATGTCTATGACCACGACCAGTTCTAACTGTTTCAAGGCCTCGATAAAGGCTTGAGAATCGGAGCAGGAACGTACAGGGTTGAGGTGGTTTATGATGACGGCTTTGATAGGATAAGGATTATCTTCCTTCACCCGCTGGGGGAAAAGCTGGACCATACCGTGGGCTTTGATGAGAGCCCACTTTCCTGCTCCGGCTCCGTCCCAACGGGGAGCATTTATAGCTTGCGGTTTGGGTCCCATAAGGGGCGAAGGATCCCCTAACTTAACCTTAGCCGGGAAGGTAAGGCCCCCCTTGGCACCCAGGTTCCCCAAGAGAGCGTTTAGGGCGGCTACTGCTCTGGCTGTCTGGAGGCTATTAAAGTATTGAGAACCGGTCACTGCATGCCAGCCGGGGTCTACCGCTGCTGCCGGTTTAGCCGCGGCCAGCTCCCTGGCCAAGCGAGTGATAGTGGAAGCTTCGATTCCTGTGATATTGGCGGCCCATTCTGGAGTGTAAGTGGCAACACCGGCCTTTAGTTCTTCGAAACCTACAGTGCGCTCAGCTACAAAAGCAGCGTCATAAAGATTTTCATTAATGATGACATGGATCATGGCTAAGATGAGGGCTAGATCTGTTCCCGGCCGTATGGGTATCCATTCATCCGCAAAGAAGGCAAATTCACTGAGACGTGGATCTACGGCTACGAGCTTAGCGCCCTTTTCTTTGGCCGCTACGATTTTCTGGATGTCCGGGTTTTTGATACCTCCGGTAAGATTCCGCCCAAAAGCCATGTAATAACGCACGTTGGCATAATCGGTACCCGGTACACCTCCGTACATCTGTTCAAAGGCTACGTTGCGGCTGCTGTAACAAGTCGGAGCGTGACCCGTGTAATTGGGTGAACCGAAGGCGGCCATGAAATGCCTCTCCCACGGAGCGATGAGCTCCGGGTGGGCTAGCCACACCAAGGTTTGGGGTCCATAACGTTCCTTTAGCTCTTTGAGCTTTTCACCGATCTCTTGGAAGGCCTCTTCCCAAGAAATAGGCTGGAACTGCCCTTCCCCTACCCGCTTCAGAGGGCCTTTCAAGCGGTCCGGGTCGTAAAGGGTTTTCATCCCTGCGTTACCCCGCGCACACAGCCTGCCATTGGCCTGGGGGTCTTTGGGGTTACCTTCTATCTTCACCACCCTACCGTCTCTAACCCGCACCAAAATCCCGCACTTTACGCCGCACATCTCGCATATGCTGGGAACTATCCTTTCCCCGGCGGCTGCCTCGGCTGCTCTTGCGTTAGGGAGAGTTGTAAATCCGCTACCCAGCGTAGCCAAAGCTCCTACTGCGGCCGAAGCTTTGAGGAAAGTACGCCGGGAAATTTTTGTATTTAACATCAATCCCACCTCGCCCCTGAAATATAAATCTTCTAAGGGCTAGAGATTACTCAAAACTGAATCGATACACTGATATTCGTTAATGTTATTACTTTATTTACTGACCTTCTAACTCACAGGCGTTACTATAAGCTTTAACTTTCACAAGTTAAATTAGCTATAACCGCCCTTTATTCCTCTCGGTATAAATAGAGGCTGAACAAAGGAGGGAAGCCCTTCCAGCTTCCCTCCATCCCTTGATTCTCCTTATTTTAAAGCCTGTCTCCCCATCCGTTTTCCCATCGAGGATTTCGATAGCCTTTCAAGCTTTCGATAAGTCTCCCACCAAGAAGCGCAGTAAAAGATGAACGCCCAGGTAACTACCTAATATTAACCCCAGCCCGAATATAAATCCATGCAAGGATAACGAAGCTATCCCGTTAAAAAAGCTACCAATATTGCAACCCATACCCAACCGGGCACCATACCCCATAAGCAGGCCTCCGGCCAGGGACCAAATCGTACCCCGCAGGCTCCGGGGGAAACGTATCCTGAATTCCGAGGCCAGTAGAGCCGAAAGAAGGGAGCCACCTATTATACCTAGATCTAAAACAGTCCGTGTTTCTAGGAAAAAAGGCTTTCCTAGAGCCAGGGCATTTTCGGGCAGAGTAAAATAATACCAGGACTCCGGAGATCCGCCTAGCAGCCGGTAGATCTTTGCTCCCCAATAAGTAAAGGCAGTGGTTATCCCCCAGGGGCTACCCCGAAAGGCTAACAGCCCAGCATCCAATAGAGCTATAAGCACCCCTCCGACCCAATAAGGCCAAGCTCGGGTCCAAAAGGGTTGTTTACCCATCTCTTTAAGACCGTTTACTCCAGCGCAAGAACTGTCCGGGTAACCCGGGAAAACCCTCCTCTCTATGAAAAGCAGCGCCAAGTAAATACTCGCTAAGAAAACTATCTGGAGCAAGAGGGCTCCAAACCAACCCACCCGCTCTGGAAAAAAGATGAGAGGAGCCTTCTTAATTAAAACCTCGTGCCACCACCCAAAATCATGGGCCCCCCATAGAGAGCCGCCGATGAAGGCAATTAAGACCAGCCATTGAAGGACATGACCTTCGCCCGCACGGGTTAGGGTTCCGGTAGCACACCCCCCGGCTAACACCATACCCGTTCCAAAGATAAATCCCCCCAGCAGCATATGCCACCCGACCGGGTACACCTCGCCCGGACGGTCTAAATATAGGGAGGCTAAAGTAAAGGCCAGGGTAGCAATAATGAGGGAGAGCACCAGGGCCCGGCTTAAGGAAGTGTTCCCCGTTATCCAGGGGTCCCGGAAACAAGCTACAAAACAGAAACGGCTTCTTTGCAGGACGTAACCTAAGCCCAAGCCGAACATCCAGGTCCCGGCGAGCAAAATATCCTGGCTGGTAAAGTAAGCCGCTAACCCCAGGGCCAGGAGCAAAAAAGTCAGGGCCTGGGGTAGCTGGGATTTTACCCCAGCCGGCACTCCCTACCACCTCAGCAGGATTAAGCTAATATTATGTAGAAAGAAAATAGCTAAAGACCTCCGCTTGAAGGCGAGAGGGGGGAAACTATGAATCTCGCCCATATACAAGCCTTTTGCACGGTGGCTCAGGTAAAGTCCATATCCGAAGCTGCACGTATACTCCATATCTCCCAATCTTCTTTAAGCTATCAAATCCAGCTTTTAGAAAATGACCTAGACGCAGAACTCCTTACCCGCACCAATAAAGGCGTAGAACTTACTGAAGTCGGAGAGATAGTCTACGAGTACGGCCAAACCCTTTTAAAGCTAGTAGAGAACATGAAGCGCGATATAGAAAGCTGGAAGAGCGGGCACGAACGCTTGATTGTGGGAGCTAGTACCAGTATTGGAAGTTATGCTCTACCCTGCACTATTTACACTTTTAAAGAAAAATATCCGGGAGCCAACATCCGCCTCCTGGTAGCCAACCGTGAAGAAACAATCCAGCGGCTTCTGGAAAGAAGTATCGACTTAGGCCTAATCGAAGGACCCGTAGAGGTGCCCGGCCTGGTTACCAGAGGAGTGGCCGAGGACGAGCTGCTACTCATCGTCAATCCCAATTGGGAGGGTTCAGACACAGTAACCCTCAAAGAGCTATCCACCCTGCCCCTAATTATCCG
Source organism: Thermanaeromonas sp. (assembly GCF_021890735.1). Lineage (GTDB taxonomy): Bacteria > Bacillota > DSM-521 > Neomoorellales > Neomoorellaceae > Thermanaeromonas. Next base: position 3,474 of record NZ_JAKKUR010000072.1, on the reverse strand, counting down.
CGAAGAAGGCTCCGGAACACGCCAGACCATAGAACGAGCCCTGCAAGAACAGGGCCTCTCCCTTCAAGATCTAAACGTAGTCTTGGAACTCAACAGCAACGACGCTATAAAGTCAGCCATAGCCGCCGGACACGGAGTTTCTCTTCTTTCAAGGCTTACCGTAAAGGCCGAGCTGGGAAGCGGTACTTTAAAAGCCTTAAGGGTGGAAGGTATCTCTTTCCGTACCACCTTCAACATCGTCTACCACCGGGGAAAACCCATGAACAGTCTCCAAAAGCGCTTCTGCCGCTTTATCTTATCGAACCCCAAGGCCTTCTGCTAGGTTCACTGAACTTTTTTACAGGCGCTTTTCAATATGGATCTCCCATAGACCGTTTCCCACTGTTTTAACCTCGGCACGGTGCCCCATTTTCTTTACTACGTCTACCAGGGCCTGTGTAGTACAACTATGGTCGCTTTCTACAATAAGAAAGTCACCGCGGGCCAGGCTTTTAAGCTTGATCTTGACTCGTACAATGGGAAGCGGGCACATCTCCCCGTAAACATTGAGCCTGTATACCGCCATATACTGCCACCTTCACCACCCGGCCTTATCCTGCTTCCCTTTTGATTCGTCATAAACCCTTCACCTTCCTGCTGTAAGCGAGAAAGGACCGCGTCCGGAGCCAAAATTTAGCGCCCGACAAACAGTTGTACCCAATAGTGTCCATAGCTTCCGCCGCTCGCATATCCCACTCCCAGCGCAGTAAAGGCAGGGTTAAGGATGTTGCTTTTATGGCCCGGGCTGGCCATCCACGCAGCTACTACCGCCTCCGGATTACGGTAGCCAGCAGCAATGTTTTCCCCGGCCGTCCGGTAGGGTATCCCGAAACGGCGTATCATCTCTGCAAAAGAACCGTAGGTGGGTGAATCATGGCTAAAGTAGTTCTTGTCCCGCATATCTTCTGCCTTAAGACGGGCAACCCTAGAAAGCTCGAGGTCTACTTGTAAAGGTTTAAGGCCGGCTTTAACCCGCTCAGCGTTTACCAATTCTACTACCCGCTGCTCATAAAGGCTTAACTGGTAAGAAGCACTCCCGGAGGAAGGATTATCGGGTACAGGCTGGGGGTTAGAAACAGGATTAGGTGCAGGAGCTGGAGTGGGCTGAGATTGTGCAGGCGGTGCCGGGGCAGGCTGGGCGGGAGGGACAGAGGGTACCGACCTGAAACGGTAAAACAAGTAAGGCCAGAATCCAGCCGAGTATCGGGTATAATATCCTGCGGGACTATAATATACCGCCCCTTCAGCAGCCGGGCCAAAAATGAGGAGTAAGGCAAATGCGAGGGATAAAACTCGTCTTTTCGTAATAGATTTAAAACGGCCCATCTTCTCTTCTCCTTCCGGCTAGATGTGGTGATAAGTAAGGTTGGTGATAAGAAGGTTCCCGTTATACAAGAAGTGCTTGGTAAGTTAACATAAAATGTAATTCGCCACGAAATTAAAAATCCCTGCTAGCGCTTCTCTGGAAATCCCATCCGCCGCGAAATCTCCTTAGCCGCCTCGCGTACAAGTTTGCCTAAATATGGTATTCTATCCGGAGTAATATGCATTTCCGAACCCGAAATACTTAAGGCCGCTACTACACTACCCCGGTGATCCAAAATAGCGGCGCCTACGCAGCGGATACCTTCCTCGTTTTCTCCATCATCTACAGCATAGCCTTGCCTGCGCACCTGTTCTAGGTGATGCGCGAGGGTGGTCCAGTCAGCGATGGTGCGGGAAGTAAACCGACGTAGCCCCTTATCCCTTAAAAGGCGCTCCACCTCCGGCCACGGAAGACAAGCCAGGATAGCCTTCCCTACGGCCGTAGAATGGAGCGGCACCCTCCGCCCTATCCGGGAATACATGCGTATGGTGCGGTTACCTTCAACCTTATCCACATATACTGCTTCATCCCCGTCGGGAATCACCAGATGGGCCACTTCTTGTGTCTCGGCCGCCAACTGCTCGAGATAGGGCCGGGCAATTTTACGGACATCGAGGCCCTCTAGGAGACTTCCGCTCAGCTCTAGAATTTTAAGTCCCAGCGTATACTTTTTGTGTTCGTAAGTATCCTGATCCACATACCCGTACTCTTTCAAAGTCTTAAGCAGCCGGTAAGCCGTGCTCTTATGCAGACCTACCCTCCGGGAAAGTTCGTTAAGGCCCAATCCTTCCCGCTCCTGGGCTAAGGCTTCCAGTATCTTAAGAGCCCTCTCTAACACCTGTACACTCCCGGATTCACCCACTCCTACAGCCAACCCCCCCCTTTTTTACATAACCCTTTCCAAGCCCTGGCAACACCTTCAAGGGCAGACCGCCCCGGCATATTACTACCCAAAATATTACTAAAAAGAGACGCCCAGGGCTATTGTAGATTAATACCCCCAGCGTCTCTTCACGATTGGCAAGGAACTTTTTACCCGACGGCCGTCTATGTTCAATTTTACCTCTGGACGCGGCCGGAGGCATCCCCTTGCATAAGGGTCATTACTTCCTCCCGGCTGACATGGTTGAAATCACCGGGTATGGTATGCTTTAAGCACGAAGCGGCTACGGCAAACTCCAGGGCCTCCTTAACTGGGTAACCTTCCATGAGGGCATAAATCAATCCTCCGGCAAAGGCGTCACCGCCCCCTACCCGATCTACAATATGGATCTGGTAGCGCCGGGAACGGTAGAATTCTTTTCCATCGTAAAGAAGGGCCGACCACCCGTTGTCGAAGGCCGAATAGCTCTCCCGCAAAGTGATAGCCACCATCTTCAGGTTAAACCTGCGGGCAAGCTCAAAAGCTACTTGCCGGTATCCTTCCTCGCTGAGCTGCCCCGTGGTTACATCGGAGGCCGCGGCTTTTATTCCAAAAACTTTCTCCGCATCCTCTTCGTTGCCAATGGCGATATCTACGTACTGTATTAACTTGGTCATGGTCTCTTGGGCCTTGGCAGGGGACCATAGGTTTTTGCGGTAATTGAGGTCGCAGCTGACCGTAAGACCCAGTTTCTTAGCCGCCTGTACCGCTTCCAGAGTCACTGCAGCCACATTATCCCCTAGAGCTGGTGTAATACCGGTAAAATGGAACCATTGAGCTCCTCGGAAGATCTCCTCCCAATTAAATTCGCCAGGCTGTACTTGGGATATGCTAGAACCTTTACGATCGTACACTACTTTAGAAGGCCGCTGGGAGGCACCGTGCTCAAGGAAGTAAATCCCCAGGCGTTCACCACCCCGCAAGATATAGCGGGTATCCACCCCGAAACGTCGCAAGTGGTTTATAGCTGCCTGGCCCAAGGGATTGGCGGGTACTTTAGTTACAAAGGCTACATCACCGCCGTAATTGGCAATAGATACGGCCACGTTTGCCTCCCCACCGCCATAGGTAACCTCCAGGTGGTCCGCCTGTACCAGCCGGGAATACCCCGGGGGTGAAAGCCTGAGCATTATCTCGCCAAAGGTTA
>NZ_JAKKUR010000071.1 GCF_021890735.1 Thermanaeromonas sp. | reverse complement strand
TGAGAAAGGGCTGTTGAGGCTCAAGCCCGTAAATCGAAGTTGTGAGGTAGTAAAAATGGTAAAAAAGCTTTTACAGTTTCTTTTGCTTTTTATTTTGCTCCTGATAGGCGTGGGATTGAGCTTAAGGCCAGTGGTGATCCCCTCTACTGTCTCAATGGAGCAGGTAGGACTTATAGCAGGGGAAGCGCATTCCATGGATGAGGAAGGGGAAAAAATTATTAGAGCTTACGAGCAGGTTTTGAAAGAGGAAGGATTTCCCTTCCGCCGGGTAACTTGGGGAGAACTGGCTTCATTACCACCGTTTAAAAGAAACTTACAGTACCGGGCTCTAATTTTACCCGAAAAAATCAACGCGGTTCTTCCTGCCGGAGCTAAAGAGATCTTACATCAGTTTGTGGAAGCAGGGGGTAAAGTCCTTTTAGTTTTCGATCCCGGTAGCCGTTCTCCAGAAGGAGATATCCTGGAGGTTCCCCTCCTTGCCGATATGGCAGGAGTAGTGTATTCCCCGCCTTACTATGAAGGTTACTGGGTCTTCCCTTCACCGGAGGTAGCCTGGGAATGGGGGATAACTCCGGGCAAGCTTGATAAGGTGAATGCAGTTTCGGGTTACGGATATGGGAGGTTAAAGTTTACCCATGCCCGGACTCGGCTTTTAGATGCCGATGAAGTAGCCTTCGACTTCCCACCGGAGGGCCGGGTGGCCGTGCTCACCCAGAAGTTTTATCCTTCGGGTGGAGCGGTGTTTTTTGCTAATTTAAAGTTGGGTTTTCATAAGCTCATGTCGGACGATCTTACCTTGCGCTCCGTTTTGAGAACCTTTCTTATCCGGGCTGCTCACCTTCCCCGCCTTGTTAATACCCCTTACGGGAAGGGAGGTATCGTATTAAATTTCCATCTGGACAGCAACGCCCACCTGCGGCCTTTAAGGGCTATGCTGTATAGAGAAATCTTCCGGCCAGAGCTTTCTTACTCCATACATATAACGGCGGGTCCGGACACCTACAAGCCTGGTGATGGACTAGGATTTGATGCTGCCTCTCCAGTTAAAGGCCGACCTTGGGTAAAGATGCTGGCCTCCTACGGAGCTATCGGAGCCCACGGGGGCTGGATCCATAACTATTTTGCCGCAAATTTAGAGAAGATGCCCCGGGAGGAAGCCTTCCGCTACCTTGAGCTCAACTTTTCTACCTTAGAAGAAATAACGGGAGAAAAGGTGGTGGAGTACAGCGCACCGGCAGGGAATCATCCGCCTTTTGTAACCGAGTGGTTAGAGCGCCGTGGTGCCCTGGCTTATTACAGTGCCGGAGATACGGGTTCCAGCCCCACCCGTAGCTTTTTCCGGGGAGAGCCAGTAAGCGGAAAGCTTTGGGCATTTCCTGTGACTCCTTTTAGGGAATATGCTGCACTGGAAGAACTTATAGCTGCCAAGGTCCCCCTAGAAGAAACTAAAAAGTGGCTGGAGGATTTATTAGATTTTGTAGAGAGGGAACACGTCATCCGGCTTATTTATACCCATGCTAACAAAGATGAATATGCCCTGGAGGCTTTGGCTTACTTTGCCCAGCGGGCAAGCCTCGGCCAAGAAGCCGGTAAGCTTTTGGTATGGCCTATGAGCCGTTTTGCCCAATTTCTTAACCGCTACGAAAACACGAGGTTCTCTTTTCACCGAGGCCCGGATGGCGGGATTATAGATCTCGAAAATCCCCAAGGATTAAACGAACTAACGGTGGCCGTATATACTGAGGATCCTTCTTTTTACCGGGTCATAGGCCGTGGTATCACCACCAGGATCGAAGATAACTGGATGTATATCACTGTAACAGAGAATACCACCAAATCCAGGATATTTCTTAAAAAGAAAAGATGGCCCCCCTTGCAGTAACCGGATTAAACGAGAACGCATAAAATGCTACCAGGAATAGGCAACAAGGGGGGAATAAGATGGCAGGCTTAGGTTTTAGCCGGCGGGCAGCTTTCATCCTGTTCCTGATCCTAATCCTGCTTTTCTTCGGTGACGACTAATCCAAATATAAAAAGTGGCCGCCTTCCGAGGCGGCCACTTCCATTAGGGGCCTCTTTTCATCTAGGAGAGTTTCACTTTTCTGGTGCAGTAAACAACACAGGGGCGCTTTTCCGGGAGATTTTCCACAGGAAAATAGCAAAGGCCAGGGTGGCGGAAGCTATACCTACGGGATAGGAGATACTGGTAGGAAGACGTAAGCCCTCCGGTGCCTGGAGAATATAAGTTATACTTACGGCTGTCATGAATACTGCCGGGAGAGTAGCAATCCAGTGGAAAGAACGTTGTTTGGCGAGGTGGACTGCCCCGGCCCAGAGGACGACCATGGCCAGGGTCTGGTTAGACCAGGCAAAATAACGCCAGATGATGGTAAAATCGATCTGGCTTAAGATAAAGCCTACTATAAATAAAGGGATAGCTATCTTGTACCGGTTTAGGACGGGGCCCTGTTTTAACCCCAGGAATTCAGCTATGGTTAATCTAGCAGCCCTGAAGGCCGTGTCGCCGGAGGTTATAGGGAGCACCACCACTCCCAGAATGGCCAGGGTGCCGCCGAAGGCCCCTAAGAGGCTTATAGAAGCAGTATGCACTACCCCGGCTGGTCCACCTAGGGAGGTCAGGCCTTGGGCTAAGCCCTTTGTTCCCCCGAAGAAAGCTATAGCCGCAGCCGCCCAGATTAGAGCTATGACAGATTCGGCTATCATCGCGCCATAAAATACACGGCGGCCGTAACGCTCATTTTCTAAGCAGCGAGCTATGATTGGCGATTGGGTAGCGTGGAAACCGCTTATCGCTCCGCAGGCTATAGTGATAAACAAGAGTGGCCATAAAGGAGCTCCTTTGGGATGGAGGTTGGCTAAAGTGAGCTCAGGCAGGCGGTAACCTTTGGCCAAAAGCCCGCCTATAACTCCTACGGCCATGATTATAAGGATAGCACCAAAGATGGGATAAAGGCGGCCGATAATTTTATCGATGGGCAGTATGACGGCCAGCAAGTAATACAATAAGATTACACCTAGCCAGAATTTATAATCTAAGTGCTCCGGGGTAAGCTTAGCCAAGAGCTGGGCTGGTCCGGTCATAAATACAGTTCCTACTAAAATTAAAAGAATCACGGTAAAGATATTAAAGATTTGCTTGATCCGGGGACCAAGGTAATATCCAACAATGGTAGGCACATTGGTTCCGCCGTGGCGCAGGGAGAGCATGCCGCTTAAGTAGTCATGGACGGCTCCTGCAAAGATTCCTCCCAATACAATCCACAAGAAGGCTGCCGGGCCCCACAGCGCTCCTTGTATAGCACCGAAGACAGGCCCCAGTCCCGCAATATTAAGCAACTGAATAAGGAAGCTACGCTTCCAGCCCAGGGGCACATAATCCACCCCATCCCTCAACCGTACGGCCGGAGTTTCCCGTTCTGGGTCGGCTCCGAAGATCCTTTCCACCACCCTTGCGTACAGCCAGTACCCCAAGAACAACACTACCAAAGAAATAAAAAAGGTAATCATACTTTTACGTTCCGCCCCCCTTTTTAGATTAAACTTTTGCTCCTAGATGATTTTAGAAAGGAGGGGCGGAAGGAAGCTACATTCTCTGCGTGAACAGAGCAAACGGCTCCTGAACGACGGTATCTGTTCCTGAAATGTTTAAGGGCTCACGGGCTTTTAGAACCCGAGGGTTTCCCTTAAGTTTTTTAAATATTTGCGGCCGACAGGGATCTCCGTGCGCCGGCTGTCCCGCATTAGCAACCGGTAAGAGCCGTGAAAATAGGGTGCTACTTCGGAGATAAAATCGATGTTCACCAGGAAGCTGCGGTGGACCCGCCGAAAGCGCTGGGGACTTAGCCTTTCTTGCAATTCCTGTAAAGTCCCGGGGAATTTCAGCCTATCACCACAGACCCTCTGTAACCAGACCTGGTGCCCCTGCGCTTCTGCATAGACTATTTCCTCGGGGGAGACAACCAATAACCGCTCATCCTTCCAGGCTACAAGCTTATTTACACGCTGCTGCAGGACCAACTGCTGGACCAGTTTTTCTAAACATGTATATTTTTCTCCTTTTTCTCTAAGATTCCAGCGCTCTACGATCCGCTCCAGTGTAGCTGCTACCCTTTCTTCTGTGAAGGGCTTAAGGAGATAGTCTACAGCGTTTAGTTCAAAGGCCTGGACGGCATAAGAATCATAGGCTGTAGCAAAGATAATCCAGGGGGGATCTGGTTTTTTAAGGAGTAGGCGGGCCACTTCTACTCCATCCAAATCCCACAGTTGAATATCCAAGAAAAGAACGTCGGGTTTCAGCCTTTCACACATTTCTAAGGTTTCCAGGCCGCCCTCAGCCTCGCCGCAAATGACGAAGTCTTTGTGCCGGCTTATTAAGAAACGCAGCTCTTCCCTGGCGGGCGGTTCATCATCCACGATCAACGCTCTAATCAACCGGCTACCACCTCCTTTAGAACCCCTTGCGATACTTTAGGTAAAGAAAACTCCACTATGGTTCCGCCGCCCGGTCTTAAAGCTATTCTTAAACCCGATTCCGGGCCGTATAGCAACCGGAGGCGGTCATGGACATTGCGCAGACCCAAATTATTGTTGCTGGGGTTATTTTCCTCCAACAGGTGAATAGCTTTGTCCAAATTTATACCTACACCGTCATCCTCCACTTGTACTACCGCTTTATCTCCCATTTCCCTGGCCGTAATAGTGACCCTGCCTCCTTCTTTTTTAGGCAGGATACCATGCTTAACGGCATTTTCTACCAAAGGCTGGAGGGTTAAGGCCGGAAGCAAGTATCTCCCTGCCGCGGGTTCCACATCGATTTTTACCTCCAGCCGGCAGCCGAAACGGGCTTTTTCAATGGCCAGGTAAGAACGTACGTGTTCTATTTCAGTGGCCAGGGTTACAGTTTGTTCCGGGTGCTGGAGGTTCCGGCGGAAGAAATCGCCTAGATGCCCCAACAGGCGCCGCGCATTATCCGGCTCCGTCCGGCAAACGGCCATAATGGTGTTGAGGGCATTAAATAAGAAATGGGGATTAATTTGGGCTTGCAAAGCCCTAATTTCAGCCTTCGTAAGGAGCCTTTCCTGGCGGTCCAGCTCGGCAAGCTCCAGTTGGGTAGAAAAGAGGTGGCCTAAACCCGCAGCGAGCTCTAGGTCCAAAGGGCCTATGGCATTGGAGCGGGTATGGTATAATTTAAGAGTGCCTATAACCCTCCCCCGGCTCATAAGGGGTACTACTACCGCTGCCTTAAGGGGGCAACCCGGGTAATTGCAGCCTATTTCTTGAGGAGTTTGAGCTATTCTAATCTGTCCGGTGGCCAGGGCTTCTCTTGTTGCTGCTGTGAGGACTTTTTGGCCTGGACGGTGGTGGTCGTCGCCCGCTCCTAAGTGGATGAGGATTTCTTCCCCAGCGGTTATGGCCACGGCTTCCATTTCTGTGGCTTCCAGGATTATAGAGGCCGTCTCCCGGGCTGATATTTCGTTTAAGCCCTGGCGTAAAAACGGTAGAGTCCTGTCGGCGATCTTCAAAGCTTTTTGGGCTTGTATAGCCCCGGCCATTTCTTGCTCATGCAGGACGTTTTGAATAATACTTACGGCCAAGGCAATACCTGTAGCGTTTACTACCATCATAGGAACCCCTATAACTTTCACCAGGCTCCAGGCAGCATCCAAGGGCCTGGACAGGGCGAGGATGATCAGCATCTGTAAAAGCTCTGCGCAAAACCCGGTTAAGAAGGCTACCTGCCAGGGCAGTTTCCCATGCCGGTATCGCAAGGATACCAGACCGCCCAGCAGGCCTTCTACCGTGGTAGAGAGGCCGCAGGAGAAGGCTGTAAATCCTCCCAGAAAATAGCGGTGAGCTCCGGCGATGAAGCCAGCTGCCAGACCTACGGCCGGCCCACCGAAGAGCCCTCCTACTAAGGGAGCAATAACCCGCGAGTTGGCCAGCGCTCCTTGGATGGGGATGCCGGTATAGCTGCCCAAAATTCCTAAAAAGCCAAAAATAGAGGTAAGAAGGATCTTTTGTTTAAGGTTTGCTTTATCTTGTAAGAGCCGGCGAAAGCTCTGAAAGCGGGTAAGGACAAAAGCCAGCGTAACCACTACGCTCATGCGTTCTATAAGGGCCGGGAAAAGCTCAAACATAACTAGCTTCACCTGCGCTAAGACTTTTCTAACTATTAATTTTAGCCTAGGTTCCCGGTGGGCACAATAGACTTGCCAGTCCCTTGGCTAAGGAGGGTCCGGGATGAACTGGCCAGCATTCCCTTGGGAAGCCGTTGAAGAAAAGATACTTTTCCTGATGCCCCGCTTACCATTAATGTTGGCTATCTTAATAGCGGTATTAATTGCCCAGAGGCTCATTTTTCAGCTCATCCACAGATTTTTTGATATGGCTAAGGTAGAACCCTACAAAAAACAGACTTTGCGCTCCCTTTTCCTTTCCGCTGCCCGTTACTCCCTTTATGCTTTGGCCGCTCTTGTTATTTTGCCTGTCTTAGGGGTTAACGTAACGGCTATAGTGGCCGGTGTAAGTTTGGTCGGTTTAGCCGTGGGCTTCGGTGCTCAGGCATTGGTAAGAGACATAATTACAGGGCTTTTTATAGTTTTTGAAGACCAGTTACGGGTTGGAGATTTGGTCCAGATTAACGAGAAGGTTACCGGTACGGTGGAAGAAGTGGGGTTACGCACGACTACTTTGCGGGAGTGGTCGGGCACCAAGTTTTATATAGCCAACAGCGAGATCAAAACAGTGCGCAACTATAACCGAGAGGAACTGAGGGCATCGGTCAACGTTATTTTTCCCTTCGACGAGGATCCCCACCGCGTGCGGGAAATGCTGGAAGAGGTCTGTAAAGAAGTTGAAAAAGAGTACCGTGATGATTTTCTCCCGGGGCCTGGCGGGCTTGCCGAACCTCCCCAGGTATACGGAGTTACCGATATGGATAAGTCGGGTCGCGGTGTCCAATTTACGGTGACTGCTAAAACCAGGCCGGCCTCGGTTTGGAGAATAGAAAGGGTTTTACGGGAAAGAATTTGGCAAGCCTGTAAAGAGAGGGGAATCAGGATTTGTTAAAAACGTTGCTACTACCCCCCAAAAAAGGCTAAAATAGCCGAAATAAATTAATGGAAAAAGAAACAAAAACAAAAGGGGGAGGGAGTTTATGCGGAAAGCCAAAAAAATTGGGGCATGGCTGGTAGCATGGGTGTTGGTGTTTTCTTTGCTCGTGCCGGCCTGGGCCTCAAACAGCGATTCTAACGTGGTGAAGGATGCTGCTCAAGAGGAAGTCACCGTAAACGGAGACCAGGAGTTAACCCAAGAACAAGACCGGGAACAAGAACAAGAACGGGAAAGGGAGCGTGAGCGGGAAAGGGAAAAAGTGAAGGAAAAGAAAAGAAAGCATAATGAAGAGAGTGTTACCGGAGAGGTCTATAAAGGAGTAAGGAATGCACTACAGCATGTCAAAAATCCCGTAGCCCGGGCTGCTCTACAAGCCATCTTGGAAGGAAGGAGCGTGTCCGAGGCAGTTTATGAGGCTAAGGCGCTACTAGAAGAATGGAAGGCGGAAAGGAAAGCTGAAGCAGCCGAAGTAGTAGAAGGATTAGCGGATGCTTTACAGGCGGACACTTCCCTGGATGAGTTCAGCAAGGCCAAACTGACTAAGGAAATATCCAAGTTGCTCCGAGAGGCCGGAAAGGCAGAAAGAGCCCGACAGATGTTGGAAGAAATATTAGATAAACTGCCTGGCGATGATGAGGCTTATCAAGAACTGGATAAGGCTTATGCCGCTACAGGAGACCTGTCGGTGAAAGTATTTTTACGCGGGAAGCCCTTGCGTTTTGATGTGCCGCCGAGGATACAGAACGGCAGAGTGCTGGTACCCATACGGGCCTTGGCCGAAAACCTGGGAGCGGAAGTTTCATATGATAACGGTACAGTGATCATTAAAAACCAGGGAGTGACTATAATCCTTAGAATAGGTAGCCCTGAGGCTCAGGTGGACGGGCGGGCGATAACCCTTGATGTACCAGCCCAGGTAGTAAACGGTCGTACCTTAGTACCCTTGCGCTTTGTGGGCGAGAACTTGAACGCTAAAGTACAATATTATGGTGAAAGCCATCTGGTGGCCGTCACCGATTAACGAAGGGTAGAGGTAGCGAAGTAAAGAGAAAAATAATTATCGGAATGAGAGGGCGGTTAACGCCCTCTTTTACTTTGTGTGCGCCCGGGTATGGGCGAAGGCTTACGGGTGAAAATCCCGAACGACGAAGGTAGGGGTAGTCGTTAGCTTAAGGCAAGGGCGCCCGTCGTGAGGTGGGGTCTGAAGGGAAGCCCGCGATGCACATTTCCCAGGGAGGACTTGCCGGTCAGCTGCCCCAAGCGTCAGGTAATAGAGCCTTTGGAGAAGGAGGATGCGGTTGCCTTGTTAGGCATCCTTGAAGGGGAAACCGGCCAGTGATACAATGAAAGACAAAGGAAAGGTAAGAAGTCATGAGACAAGTTAATAAACAAACGGTAGGGAGATTGACTTATGGCTACTAGTACGGCTTTAGAAGTTAAGAAAGTGTACACCTATGATGATTACTTAAAAATCGACGATGGCCAGCGTTATGAATTAATCGAGGGGGAACTGGTTTTGACGCCTTCACCGGGTACCCTTCACCAGTTTGTGGTGGGGAATATTTTTAAAATTTTAGATGAATATGCCCGTAGAAGTGGAGCTGGAAAAGTGCTGTTTGCCCCAGTAGATGTAGTTTTGGACGAGCCAGCAAAACATAATGTGTTTCAGCCGGATGTCATTTTTATTTCTCGAGAACGGCAAGGTATTATTGAAGAAGGCCGGATCAACGGCGCCCCGGACCTGGTGGTGGAAGTTCTCTCTCCTGGGACTATCCGGCGAGACCGGGGGAAGAAGAGCCGGCAGTATCTTAAAAGCGGGGTGCGGGAATACTGGCTTGTAGACCCGCAGGAACGGCTGGTGGAAGTATTTATACCGGGCGAAAAGGATTGGCAGCGCGCAGGGGTTTATGAAGAAGGGGATGAGGAGCCTATCTCTTCCACGGTGTTGCCCGGTTTGGAAGCAAAGGCGAAAGATATTTTTACGATATAAACCATTTAAAGAAACAGTAAGGCTTCCCACAAAGCAGGAGGCCTTAATTTATCATTGACAAGTAAGCTACGCCCTCCTGGACGGGTACCACTCGTCATATCCTCCGGCTTGAGAGCCACCCGTCAGATCATAGTCATCTTTTACGGCAAGACGGCCG
>NZ_JAKKUR010000070.1 GCF_021890735.1 Thermanaeromonas sp. | reverse complement strand
ACAGAGAGCACTTCAATTACGCTAAAGCCCCGGTGGCGACTTCCGGCAACTATGAATAATCTCTTTTCCGCGCAGTCTTACCATAAATCCCCCACTCCAGGTTCATTCCTCATATTTAAAAACCCGGCAAAGCCTCTGCCACTAGCTCTGCCAGGTGTTGAACCTTCACCGGACTGCGCGCCTCCTCGAGCCCATGTTTTAACTGCATCATGCAAGATGGACATTGCGTGACTAGCACGCAAGGCTCGGCCGCCAATACAGCGGCTATCTTTCTCTTTCCCACTTCCCTTGCCATGTCGTAATGAAGGAAGCAGTAGGAGCCCGCCGCCCCGCAGCAAGAATCCGCCTCCTGCATCTCCACATACCGTACACCTGGCAGGCTCTTTATAACCCGTCTAGGCGGCTCCATTACGCCTAAAGCCTTGCGCAGGTGACAGGGATCGTGATAGGTAACCACCGTTAGTCTCTCCTCGGCCATGCCAGTAAGTGACGCCAAGTGCTGCAATCGATCGTCTGCTTCCCGTATCAAGAAAGACGAAAAGTCTAGTACCCTGGCAGATAATGCGGCCGCCGCTTCTCCTTCTACCCACTGGCTGTAAAGCCGCCAAGTGGATGTACACGATGCGCAGTCGGTAACTATGTAGTCGACCGCCTCCTTGCTTAGGCTTTCTATGTTTTTGCAGGCGAGCTCTAGGAAGGTCTCGACATCGCCGTGGCTTAGCGCAGGTATACCGCAGCAAAATTGTTCCGGAACAATAACTTCAAAGCCGAAGGAATTGAGTACTTTGACTACTGCCCGGCCTACCTGCGGGAAAAACAGGTGAGTCATGCAACCGGTAAAATAGGCTACCCTCCCCCTGGGAGTACTGCTAGGACTGTAGACAGTCCGGTTTGTAGCTCTGAACGGTACTGCGGCGGGTAAAGGCAGAAGCCTTTCCGGTCGGGACAGGCGTGAGGGGAAAACCTTAGCCATACCCAGCTTCCTACCTAAACGTAACATCCGGGAAAGTATGGTCAGCTTCCGGTTATCGAGCAGTATGCGGCGAAAAGCTATTCTTTTCCAAAGCGGCAGGCCCCGTTCCCGGACAACAGCGGCTCTCACCGCCATGACCACAGCATCAACCTCTACCCCGTTGGGACAGGCAGCGCTACACGTCTTACACAGAAGGCAGTGCTCAAAAACCTCTGCCAGGCGGCGGGAAAAGGTAATCTCCCCCTTGAGATAGGAGCGAGCCAACCTCACCTTGCCCCTCGCTACGTAGGGTTCCTCCTTCAATACTTTAAATACAGGGCAATGCGCACGGCAGGTACCACACTTGGAGCATTTTTCTAGCTGGAGGTCTATTGTTTTAAGCTTATCCATAAGGCATCACTCAGCGAAAATCTTGCCGGGATTAAGAATATTGTCCGGGTCCAGGGCCTTCTTGATAGTGCGCATAACCTCGTAAGCTGGCCCCAGCTCACGCCTCAAATAGGGGGCTTTGAGGATTCCGATCCCATGTTCGCCAGAAAGGGTTCCCCCGAGCTCCAAGGCAGCCTCGAATATCTCCCCAATAGCCTTTTCTACCTTCTCCATCTCCTCTGGATCGGACCGATCGCAGGCGATGTTCGGATGAAGATTGCCATCCCCCGCATGCCCGAAGATGACCAAGTCTATGCCATATTTCTGGCGTATCTGTCCCAGGCGCTTTATCATCTCTGCTACCCGGCTGCGCGGCACAGTAGCGTCTTCAGAGATCTTTGTCGGCTTGATCTTCGCTATGGCAGGAGATATGGACTTCCTGGCCTTCCACAGCTCTTGGGCTTCTATTGCATCTTTAGCCAGGCGTATGTCTTGAGCGCCCACCTCCCGCAATAGCCTTACTATTAGCTCGGCTGCCTCAGTGGCTTCCTGCTCGCTCCCGTCGGTTTCTATCAGCAATACTGCTTCAGCATCCAAGGGCAGACCGCAGGAGGCAAACCGCTCCACCAAGGAGATAGAGACCGCATCCATTATCTCCAGGGTCCTCGGGATTACTCCCGCACTCAAAATTGCGGTAACCGCCTCACCCGTCCGCACCAAATCTTTGAAACAGGCCAGCAAAGTGCGGACATGCGAAGGTTTGGGGATGAGCCGGACGATAATCTCAGTAACTACCCCCAGGGTCCCCTCTGACCCCACAAAAAGCCGTGTCAGGTCGTAACCCGTCACGTTCTTTATGGTCCTACCGCCGGTGCGGATAATCCGGCCATCGGCCAGTACCACCTCGAGACCCAGAACGTAATCGCGGGTAACACCGTACTTTAGACCGCGCGGGCCGCCCGCGCATTCAGCCACGTTACCCCCCATGGTGCAAAAATCAGAGCTGCTGGGATCGGGCGGATAAAAAAGCCCCCTAGCCTCTACTTCCCGGTGCAGGTGGCCGGTAACGACTCCAGGGCCTACCACGGCCAGCATGTCTTCTTGATTTATTTCGTAAATTTTATCCATCGCAGTCAAATCCAGGACTATCCCACCCCTCAAGGGCACGGTGCCCCCGCTCAAACCTGTTGCCGCCCCGCGGGGATACACCGGCACGCCCTCCTTGTGGGCCAGGGCTAACACGCCGGATACCTGCTCGGTGGTTACAGGCCTTACTACCAGGTCAGGGGTTTTCTCTAAAAAGGTCCCATCGTAGGAATGGCATAGCAGGTCTATTTCGTGGGAAAATACCCGTTCTGCCCCCACCAGCCGCTCCAATTCTTTTATAAAGGACGCTCGCTTTATCGTCACTTGCTTTCGCCTCCAGTTCCTAAGGGAACCTCTCTAGCCTCTTACGTTAGCCCCCCTGTCTAACTCTTCGACAGGTGACACGTTTAACCTATAAACTGTATTCCCGCAAAAGGTACTATACACCTTCCGGCTAGGTGTGAAACCGTTGGCCTTGTTCAGTTTCCTTTTCCGGTTCACGCACTTCCCAGACCACCCACATCAAGTTTAAAACTAGCAGGCTTGTAGCTACGTAAAATATAGCCTTAAGCCCCCAGTGAGAGGCTAAAAATCCGGCTACCAAAGGCCCAGAAAAATTACCGAAAAAGAAGGCGCTCGAGGTCAACCCGTATACACTTCCCCTTTTCTCCACCGGGGTAAAAAGGGCAATGAGAGAATTAGCAGAGGGCAGTAGCCCTCCCAAAAAGAACCCCTGGATCAACCGTAAAAATATAAAAAGCCCTATGCTTTCAATCATAGCCTGCGGAAGGTATAAAATACTAGCCATAAATAAGTTAAACAGCAAAAGCCTTTTATACCCTACCCTTTCTGCGAGCTTCCCCACGGCGACGGCGCCCAGTACAGAAGAGACGCCCTGTACAGCCATGGATAACCCTGCCAGGGTATTGAGGGCGGAGGACTCCTTTACTAAGTCCCGTACATACAGGGGTATCAAGGGTTCCACACCCCGGGTAGCAAATTGGGATAAAAAAATCACTGTAAACATTATCCATATACTTGAAGGCCAGCGTAAGCTAAGAAAAGGCCAAGATCGGGAGGCCTCTCTAGTATTTACGGGACGAAAATCCTCTTTAATGTAACGCAGAGCTAAAAAAGTAGCTATTGCAGCCAGGAGGCTGCCTAACCGGAAGACATAACGGTAAGAAAGAACATCTGCCAAAACCCCTCCCAGCAAGGGACCAACCAGCAAGCCTAACACCTGCCCTGCTTGGAGCAGACCTACCGAATACCCTAGATAGGTCTCCGGAACCATGGCCCCTATTAGAGAAAGAGCAGCAGCCGAAAAACCGCTGAAAGCTCCTAAGAGTATCCGAAAAAGCAACACGTGATAAACGTTAGTAGAAAGACTGGTCAGAAAGGTAAAAAGGGCGATGCTCGCCGCCGAGCGTATAAGCATAGGCTTGCGGCCGTAACGGTCGGAAAGGCTTCCCCAGAAAGGTGAAAAAAGCCCCGTAAAAAGGGCGTTGATGCCTACGAGGATGCCGCTCCAGCGCTGCACGGCTTCAGGCTCCGTCACACCTAGCTCAGAAATAAAAAAAGGCAAAAAGGGAGTGACTATCTGAAAGGTACCAGTCACCATTAGCTGAACGGCTACAGCAATGTAGAGGTTATGTTTCCATTGCTCCATAACAGTAGGGCTCCCTCGAGATCGTCTTGCTCTTAATGTTTCTTCGGCTTTTAGGTACCTAACCGTTTGAACAAAAATTGAACGCTTTATAGTCAATTACTTATCTGTTTCTTGGCTCAATTCTTCTAGAAACTTGACTTTGCGAATGGTATTCTCAATATGATACAGCATGGCGCGACGTGCCTCCAAAGGGCGGCCTTTTCTGATGGCTTCCAAGATCCTCCCGTGCTCAAGAATAACCATCTCTCGACGCCAAGGTGTAGCCCGGGACTGGCGCAGACTTAAAATAAAATATTTCTCCAACATGTATTCGTTGTTTAGACTAAGCTGAACAAAAATAGGGTTATGGGTAGCTACAGCAATGCGGTGATGGAAAAGGTAATCCCAATGGGAAGCTGTTTCCCCTCGAGCGATCTCTTCTTCCATGCGCCGGTGGGCTTCCTCAATAGCCTCAATTTCTTCCTCTGTACGGCGTTCAGCCGCCAGTCTAGCCGTCTCCGCCTCCATGGCCCGTCGAAATTCCAGCCAGTACAAGAGGTTTTCAGTATCAGTCTGTCCAAGCTGAGTAAGAATTTCGTACTGGGGTTTTAGAGGCAAGCGCTTTACAAAAATCCCGCTCCCGTGCCTTATCTCTAAAACTCCTATTGCCGCCAAAGCGCTCAACGCTTCTCGTAAGGTTGGCTTACCTACCCCGAACATCTCGCTTAATTCGGATAACGGTGGCAGGCGGTCACCGACGTTGTAAGAGCCATCTTCAATGAGGCGTGATATTTGGTCCATTACCTCTTCATAAAGCTTCTTTTTACGAATAGTGAAGGGGCCTGACATAGGTTCACTCCCGGAATGATCTGGTCATCTTATATGTAAAGGTATAGATATTGTCATTCTACATACAGGTTCCGGAATCCTTCTGCCCACTAATAAGTTTCCTATTCATCCCGAAAACTTACCACAAAAAAGCCCCGGGTTCAAACTTACCCAGGGCTCGCCACGACTAATACCTATTTTAAAAACTTGAAAGCTTCCGGGTCGGCCAAAAAAGCTTCATAAAGGGTTCTGCCTTTAACAACTGGTGTAGGTTGGGGCAGGCTGGGTGCTGCCATAAGTTTCAGAGCCACAGAGTTTTGATAATTAGGGTTTCTTACAAATTCGCCCTTTTCCCCCTGTCCCTGCAAGTAGTAATAGGCAGCTCCTCTTTTATCTCGAAAAGGAGCGTATAAAGAGGAAAAATTTCTTTCTACTAAATTAGCCATGACCAGAATACCGGAGCCGGGATTTACAGTTACATGGCCGTAAGAGGGAGGTATGTATACCTTGTCCCCCTTTTTAGCTTCTACGGCTATGATTTCCTCTACGTCGCCGCTCCGGTTGTTCTTCTGCAAAAGATAAAGTGCTTCTCCTTCCAACACTTCGTAGTATTCGGGGTAGGTTTCTGCCGAATGCGGCTTTAACGGGTGGAAGTGCCCCACTGTCTTTATATATTCCCCTTCTATGGTGCCCGGAAGAATCACCGTTATGTCGTAACGTATTTCGTGCTGAACAAAAACGGGCTCATCCTTAGCCCAACAGACCCCCCGGTACATGTAATAAAGAGGGCGGTCGCTGGGCGCTATATTCTGGGCATATAAAACTGGCAAAGCGTCAGCCAAGCGGCGAATATCCGGTTCCGGATGGATAATCCCCGGGGCAAATTCCAGGAGGCCGTCTGCTCTAACAGTAAAATCCTTGCCCGGTAGCATGGAAGAACCTCCCTCGGTCTAAAGATAAATCGCCGGCTACATTATACCCTATAATGCTTCTCCTCACCAATAACCTTCGGTAACCTTTGGTTATTTCCTTCCTTAGATTCCACTTTTTTCTTCCTACCTCACTCTAAAGGCGCTTTTAGCTTTTCTTCTTATAGCTTTTCCTCTTAACCTTTAAGTCTTTCTCTTCGCTCCTCTTTCCTTTAGTATTCCGGAAAGCTTCAACGGCGGAAGCTAAACGCATTACGAATATCAAGGCGGGCACCCTTATATTTATTTCTTCTTTAAACGTTCGTTTCCTTCTTGTAGTACACTCCCAGGGGTTACCTTCTTTTTCGTATCGTCTCCTCATAAATATATTAATAGCCCTTTATGGAAGGGGAAGGGTCTTATGAGGATCCTCCAACGGCTTGAGCAATACCGCCAGGAAGAGAAAAAACTTACTTGGGAAGGAACCTTCAAGGATTATCTGGAAATGGTTATCGCGAACCCCAAGATAGCGCGGCTGTCCCATGCCCGCATCTATGATATGATCGTTTCTGCAGGCGTAGAAGTGGTCAACGGGGTAAAGCGCTACCGCTTTTTCGCGGATGAACTTTTCGGGTTAGACCGGACGCTGGAAAGACTAGTAGAAGAATACTTCCATGCTGCTGCCCGGAGGTTAGACGTACGCAAGCGCATCCTCCTCCTCATGGGCCCCGTAAGCGGGGGTAAATCTACCCTGGTAAACCTCCTTAAGAGGGGTTTAGAGCGTTATACCCGGCAGGACGAAGGAGCTGTATATGCCATAAAAGACTGTCCCATGCACGAGGAGCCTCTTCATCTTATTCCCCATGAACTACGCCAAGAGTTTATGGAAGAATACGGTATTTATATTGAAGGTAATCTTTGCCCTTACTGTAGCTTGATGGTGGAAGAAAAATACGGCAATCGGATAGAAGAAGTACCGGTAAAGCGCATAGTTTTTTCGGAAGAAAAAAGAATAGGCATCGGTACTTTCAGCCCTTCCGACCCCAAATCCCAAGATATCGCAGATCTGACGGGGAGTATCGACTTCTCCACCATAGCCGAATACGGATCCGAGTCCGATCCCCGGGCCTACCGCTTCGACGGTGAACTGAATAAAGCCAACCGGGGGATAATGGAGTTCCAGGAAATGCTAAAATGCGATGAAAAGTTCCTTTACAATCTTTTAAGCCTCTCCCAGGAAGGAAACTTCAAAGCCGGCCGTTTCGCCCTTATATCCGCCGACGAATTAATCATTGCTCATACTAACGAAGCTGAATACCGCGCCTTCATCAGCAACCCGAAAAATGAAGCCCTGAGATCCCGCTTGTGGGTTTTACCCATACCGTACAATTTAAAGGTGAGCGAAGAAGTTAAGATTTACGAGAAACTGATCCGGCAGGCCGATATCGACGTCCACATTGCGCCTTATGCTTTGTGGGCAGCCGCGGTCTTCTCCATCCTCTCCCGGTTAAAGGAATCTAAAAAGCAGGGTATGGATCTCATCAAAAAAATGAAGCTTTACGACGGAGAAGATGTAGAAGGATTCCAGCAAAAGGATGTGGCAGAACTCATGAGTGAAGCAGAGGATGAAGGTATGAGCGGCGTAGATCCCCGCTATGTAGTTAACCGTATAGCTAGCGCCCTCATCACCTCCGATACTAAATGTATTAACGCGCTGGACATTCTTAGAGCCCTGAAAGAGGGGCTAGACCAGCTTCCTTCTGTTACTAAGGAAGAAAAGGAAAAACTGATCAACTATATCGCTCTAGCCCGCCAGGAATACGACGAAATAGCCAAAAAAGAGGTCCAGCGGGCCTTCATCTACTCTTATGAGGAATCGGCCCGTGCCCTTTTCAATAACTACCTAGATAACGTAGAAGCCTATGTCAATCGCACCAAGGTCAAAGACCCCATCACGGGTGAGGAGCTAGACCCGGATGAGAAGCTCATGCGTTCCATTGAAGAGCAGATTGGGGTAACGGAAAACGCCAAAAAAGCCTTCCGGGAGGAAATCCTCATACGCCTGTCGTCTTATGCCCGGAAGGGCAAGCAGTTTGACTATAATTCCCATGAGCGCCTGCGGGAAGCTATTGAAAAAAAGCTTTTTGCCGATATGCGGGATATTGTTAAAATCACCACCTCTACCCGCAATCCCGACCCTGAACAACTCAAGCGTATCAATGCCGTCATCGACCGGCTTATTTCCGAACACGGCTACTGCCCCATCTGCGCCAATGAACTCCTAAAATATGTAGGAAGCTTGCTCAACCGTTAAAAGAGTCGTCCTTGCCGTAAGGCTACTCTTTACTTTCTCATCCTTCTCCTCCGGACGTTCTCTACAGTGAAGCTAAGTGTTAGCAGCTCAGGGAGTGGAAAAACATGCAAATTGATTTTGTTATCTCCCGTGAAGATTGGTCTCTCCAGAGGAAGGGCTACCTGGACCAGCAACGTCACCAAGAAAAAGTGGAAGAAGCTATAAGGAAAAATCTGCCTCAGCTCATCACCGAGGAAAGCATAATTATGGCGGACGGGAGCAAGGTGGTAAAAATTCCCATCCGTAGTCTGGAAGAATACCGTTTCCGCTTTAATCCAAACCAGGGCCGCCATATAGGTCAAGGAAGCGGAAATACAAGGAAGGGAACAGTTATCGCGCGGGAAGGAAGGGCTGGAGGAGGTTCTGGCAAAGGAGCGGGTGACCAGCCAGGCATAGATTACTACGAAGCGGAGGTAACTTTAGAAGAGATAGAAGAGCTTTTATTCCGCGACCTGGAGCTCCCCAACTGGGAGGAAAAAAAGAAGCCCGAGCAAGTAGCCTTAACCTATGAATTTAGAGACATAAGGCGCGCCGGCTTAATGGCGAATCTAGACAGAAAGCGTACGCTTTTGGAAAATCTCAAGCGTAACGCCCGGCTAGGCCACCCTTATATAGGCGATTTTAAGCCCGAAGATCTGCGGTTTAAGACGTGGGAAGAAAAAATCAGACAAGAAAGTAGTGCCGTGGTGCTGGCCATGATGGATACCTCTGGATCCATGGGAACTTACGAGAAATATATCGCCCGCGCCTTCTTTTTTTGGATGGTACGCTTTTTACGCACTAAATACGAGCACGTGGAGATAGTTTTCATCGCCCATCACACTCAGGCCCGGGAAGTCACTGAAAAGGAATTTTTCTCTAAAGGTGAAAGCGGGGGCACCCGCTGCTCTTCGGCTTACCGCCTGGCCCTGGAGCTAATTGAACAGCGCTACCCGCCGCATGACTACAATATTTACCCCTTTCATTTTTCCGACGGAGACAATTTACCCTCTGATAATGAGCTGTGTTTAGAACTTATCCAAAAAATACTTCCCCTGGTAAACCAGTTCGGTTACGGTGAAATAGTAAACCCTTACTATCGTACGAGTACTTTGATGAACGTTTTTAAGAGGATCCAAGATCCCCGGCTGGTGACTGTCTCCATAAAAGAAAAAAGCGATGTATATTACGC
>NZ_JAKKUR010000069.1 GCF_021890735.1 Thermanaeromonas sp. | reverse complement strand
CCAAAGCCTTGGTATGCCATGGAGATCCAGCAGGTCTGCCAGGAATTAAACTCTGACCTGTCCCAGGGGCTAGCTCAAGAGGAAGCGAACAGGCGCTTAGAACTTTATGGTCCCAATGTCCTGAAAGAGCCGCCGCCCCGCAGCCTTTTTTCCATGTTTATGGGCCAGCTAAAGGAAATACTGGTATTGATTCTGATCGGAGCTGCGGTCATCTCAGGTATCCTGGGTGAATGGGTAGATTCCATTGTCATTCTAGTCATTGTGGTGCTGAATGCCGTCCTGGGAGTGTATCAGGAGCATAAGGCTGAACAAGCCCTTAAAGCATTAAAGGAGATGACCAAACCGTCGGCCAAAGTGGTCCGGGGCGGGAAGGTAATGCAGGTTGATGTAGCAAACTTGGTCCCTGGCGATGTGGTGCTGCTGGATGCGGGAGATTTTGTCCCTGCTGATGCCAGGCTGATCGAAGGGGCCTCCCTGCGGGTCAACGAAGCCGCCTTAACCGGTGAGTCAGTGCCGGTGGAAAAAGACCCCGCCCTCCTAGAAGCCGGTGAAGTCCCGGTAGGAGACCAGAAAAATATGCTGTTTATGGGGACTACTGTTACCGGCGGGCGCGGTAGGGCCTTAGTGGTGGCAACAGGGATGAACACCCAATTGGGCCGTATCGCTCAACTTCTCCAAGAGACGCCTCCGGAACCTACCCCGTTGCAGCGGCGGTTGGGTGAACTAGGTAAAATTTTGGGAATGGCCGCAGGAGCCATCGTGGCCCTGGTCTTTGTTACCGGGCTGTGGCGGGGTGGAGATATACTGGAAATGTTTATGACAGCCATCAGCCTGGCAGTGGCAGCAGTTCCGGAGGGGCTGCCCGCAGTAGTGACCATTGTGCTGGCGCTGGGCGTGACCAGAATGAGCCGCCGCCGGGCTGTTATCAGGAAACTCCCGGCGGTAGAGATCCTGGGCACCGTCACCGTTATTTGCTCTGACAAGACGGGCACCCTTACCAAAAATGAAATGACTGTCACCCAGATTTATTCGGCTGGCAACCTATGGCAGGTAACTGGTGCCGGTTACCAACCGAACGGTCAGTTTTTGGACCAGAGCGGGAAGGAAATAGCTCCTTTAACCGATCAGAATCTGAAATTAATGCTCTTAGGCGGGTTGCTAAATAGTGACGCGCGGCTGGAGGAGACTGGGAAGGGATATCAGGTAATTGGAGATCCCACCGAGGGCGCACTGGTAGTGGCGGCAGCCAAAGCGGGTTTAATAAGGGAGAAGGTGGAGAACACTTACCCCAGATTGGCCGAAATTCCCTTTGATTCTGCCCGGAAGATGATGACTACTTTCCATCATATGGATGGAACGATCTGTTCCTTTACTAAGGGAGCACCTGATGTTCTGTTGGCCCGCTGCACCGGGGCAATGACACATCAAGGAGTTGTACCCTTAAACGAGGAAATTCGTGCCCGTCTTTTGGAAATCAACTCACAGTTGGCATCCCAAGGCCAGCGAGTCCTGGCCTTGGCCCTCCGCCGTTGGCCTGAAGTTCCGGCTAACCCGTCACCGGAAACTGTCGAGCAGGATTTGACCTTTATCGGTTTCTTTGCCATGCAGGATCCACCGCGGCCCGAGGCCAAGGAAGCGGTAGAAGTCAGCCGCCGTGCCGGTATCCGCACAGTAATGATCACTGGAGATCACCCTGAGACCGCCCTGGCCATTGCTAGGGAACTAGGTATTTGGCAGCAGGGCGACGGCATCTTGACCGGCGCTGAGCTGAAGAAAATGCACGAGCAACAACTTAAGGAAGTGGTGCCCCATACCAGCGTCTACGCTAGGGTGTCCCCCGAAGATAAGCTTTGCATAGTGACAGCCTTGAAGGAACACAACCATATAGTAGCCATGACGGGCGACGGTGTGAACGACGCTCCGGCTCTTAAACGAGCCGATATAGGCGTGGCCATGGGCATTACAGGTACTGAGGTAGCCAAAGAGGCTTCGGATATGGTACTGCTGGATGATAACTTTGCCACCATCGTTAGTGCGGTGGAAGAGGGACGAACGATTTACGATAATATACGCAAGTCCATCCAGTACCTGCTTTCTTGCAACACTGGGGAGATTGTGGCCATCTTTTCTGCTATATTGCTAGGACTGGGCAGTCCACTTACGCCCATCCAGATTTTATGGTTAAACCTGGTTACTGACGGCCCGCCAGCCCTGGCTCTGGGTCTGGAGCCACCCGAAAAGGGCGTTATGAACCGGCCGCCCCGTAAGCCTAATGAAGGGGTGTTTGCCGGGGGCATGGGTATCAAGATCCTGTGGCAGGGTGCCTTGATTGGGTTGCTGTCCCTGGCCTCCTACTGGCTGGCCCTTAGTTGGGGACGGACCCTGGAAGAAGCGCATACCATGGCTTTTGTAACCATGGCCTTGTCGCAACTGGTGCATTCCTTTAACGTCCGGAGCATGGATCAATCCCTCTTTGCCATAGGACTAGCTACTAACCGCAGTTTGGTGTACGCTTTTCTGGCGTCAGCCTCTCTTCAACTGGCTGTGGTATTTATTCCCTTCCTGAGGGGTGTTTTTGAAACCGTGATGCTGCGGTCCAGCGACTGGGGAGTGGTTCTAACCCTGAGTCTTGTTCCCCTGGTAGCGGTGGAAACAAGTAAGTTTTTGGGTAAGCTTTTTGGGCCCGCCCGCCGACAGGAAACTAGGGCAACATGACCCGATAGGTACCCGGTCTAGCGAGGAGGAAAAAACAACTATAGAGTCACGCATACCGGGATCTCCCGGTATTTTTTTATTGCCCTTTTCAGGTAAGCTGCTTTGGGAAGGACTCCTTTATTTGGAGTCCTTTTCCTGTAGTAGGACAATCTAGGGCCTTCGTACAATGTAGCGGAAGGGGAGATGAGGATTGCCGTGGTGCTTAGAAGAAAGGAGGCTAAGTCCTCCGCTGGAGGGTATGTGGTTAGGGTATTATATACAGGTACAAAGGAGGAAAGTGAAAAAGCACTTAGGGAAGCGCGGCGGTACGCCTTCCAAAGGGTTTATGAAATAATTAAAAACGAAAAGGTGAAAGCTTAGTGTTAGCAGTGGTATACGTGCGCGTTTCCACGGAGGATCAGGCCCGGCACGGATACAGCCTTGAAGCCCAGGAGGAAGCCTGCTGCAAAAAAGCGGTGGAGCTGGGGGCCACCCGGATAGAAATCTACCGTGATGAAGGATACACTGGGGAGATTGTAGAACGCCCGGGCCTCCAAGCCGCCCTGGCCGCAGCGAAGAGCGCGGCCTTCTTTATTGCTTATGACCCAGACAGGCTCTCCAGGAGACTGGCCCACCAGCTCCTCCTGGTGGAGACGATAGAGAAGGTCGGCTGCCGGTTGGAGTTTGTGACCATGGACTGGCAGGCCACCCCGGAAGGAAGGCTTTTCTACTCTTTACGTGGGGCCATAGCCGAATACGAAAAAGAGAAGTTTAAGCTGCGCAGCCAGTTCGGCCGCTTGGCGAAAGCGAAACAGGGCTATCTCCCCTTTAATCCTAAGACTTATGGGTACCGGTACTCTGAGGGAAAATATGAGATCGACGAGGTTAAGGCGACCGTATACCGCCGTATGGTGGATATGGCTCTGTCCGGGGAGTCTTGCAGTGAGATAGCTGCTGTGCTCAATGCAGAGGGCATACCGGGCCCTAAAGGCGACAGGTGGTACCGGCAGACGGTCCGGAGAATACTGAAAAACCCCGCCTACAAGGGAACTCTGTACGTCCACATGTACGATACCGAAGGGCATAAGGCCATAAGGCAGCGGGGCGGCAGCGCAAGTCCCAGGATCCGCCCGCAGGAAGATTGGGTGGCGGTACCTGTACCGCCGTTAATTAGCCCAGAAGAATGGGAACTCCTGCAGCAGGCCATTACTGCCAGAAAGCGCGGTAACCAGGGAGGGAAAACCTATTATTACCCCTTGAGTGGCCTCGTTTACTGCGGCCTTTGTGGCGGGAGCATGTGCGGAAGCTACGGTAAGAGCCGGAAGGGAAATATCTTCAGGTATTACATATGTACCCGGGCCTGGCCTTCAGTACAGGCGGAGAGGCGCAATCCGGTGTCCTGCCCCGGAAACAGGCACCGGGCGGATAAGGTGGAAGAAGCGGTATGGGGGAAGATAAGGGAGTGGCTTTCTGACCCCGAAGCCCTTGTGAGCGACGCCCTGGATACGTCGGCAGCAGACCAGGCTGCCAAGGAGGCGGGAAGGGTGAAAAAGCGGCTGGAACAGGCCGAACGGGAAAGGGAGCGGGTCTTTGAAGCATATAAGCGTGGCCTGATAAGCCTAGAAATGTTTGAACGGTCAGTGAAGGAGCTTGAGGCAGAAAAGAAGGTCCTAGAAGCTAGGCTGAAGGAGCTGGAAGAAACGGTTAACAGTACGTCGGCGGTCCGGTATGGTGCTGCAATGTTGCACGAACTGGCGCAGGAGGTGGCGGGGAGGCTAGATGATCTGGACTGGCAGGACAGGGAAAAACTTATAAGGCTCCTGGTACGGAGGGTTACCCTCCTTAAAGGGGAAATGGTGGTTGAGGCTAGGGTGCGTCAACTGGAGACGAAAGAAGATGGACAGTGACCGTTGCGGTTTCGTAATGCTGACGAACGTGTTTGTACCGTGTAATGGTCGCTTTCCTTTACTCATATCTTTGGCCAGTATATTCTTTGCTGGAACGGGGGGAAATTCCTTAATAGCAGCGGCTGCTGTCAGCGGGCTTGTTTTATTCGGTATACTTGTAACCTTTGGGGTTTCATGGATACTATCGCGGACTCTTTTGCGCGGTGTACCCTCACGTTTTATTTTGGAGCTGCCCCCTTTTAGATGGCCGAAGATAGGGAGCCTACTTATACGTTCTTTTTTAGATAGAACTATATTCGTCTTGGGAAGAGCGGTAACCGTTGCTGCACCAGCCGGAGCACTAACCTGGCTCCTGGCTAACATACACCTAGAAGGGCAGAGCTTATTAAACTTAGGAGCAGGATATTTGCACCCTCTGGCCAGATTTTTAGGTTTAGATGGGTATATCCTTTTGGCTTTTATTTTAGCCTTGCCGGCCAACGAACTTGTGTTACCTCTTTTACTTATGGCTTACTTAAATTTAGGCACCCTGGTAGAATTAGACGGCTTAGACGCTCTGGCAAGTTTATTGAAATTCCACGGGTGGACTTGGACCACCGCTTTGTCTGTGATGCTTTTTAGCCTTCTTCATTATCCTTGCGCCACCACCTTGCTTACTATTTATAAGGAGACAAGGAGCTTAAAGTGGACTGTACTGGCTTTCCTGGTACCCTTGGTTGTGGCTTCAGGGGTTTTACTGCTTCTTAACCTAGTTTTCTTTACGAAGGTGAATTTCAGTTGGAATTAGAATGTGGCCATCTAAAAATAAAAAGGGATGGTTATTAGCCATCCCTTTTTAGAACTATTAACAGGTATGCAAGGATTATCTTTGGTCTAAGGGGACATAACTCCTTTTAGGCATTACGTTTTTGTAAGCTGGCCTTATAATTCTTCCGCCGCTTACAAGTTCCTCTATCAGGTGGGCACACCACCCTGAAATTCTTGCTATAGCAAATATGGGAGTATAGAGTTCCACGGGAATATTTAACATCTTGTACACAAATCCGGAATAAAAATCTACATTCGGAGCTATTACTTTATCTACCTGTTTTTCGGCAGCAAATACCTCCGGAGCCACTTTTTCTATGGTTAAGTACAGGTTGAACTCTTCCTCCATATTTTTGGCCTTCGCCAGTTCGGCGGCTTTTTCTTTTAGCAACACGGCCCGGGGGTCGGACAATGTATAAACGGCATGGCCCAAACCGTAAATTAACCCTTTTTTATCAAAGGCTTCTTTCCTTAAAATCTTGGTCAGGTAATGTTTAACCTCGTCTTCGTCCTTCCAGTCCTTGACATTTTCCTTTATGTCCTCCATCATTTCCATTACTTTGATATTGGCTCCGCCGTGTTTGGGACCTTTCAGGGAACCTACCGCTGCAGCAATAACGGAGTATATATCGGTTCCCGTGGAGGCAACAACATGAACGGTAAAGGTGGAGTTATTACCTCCGCCGTGCTCGGCGTGGAGCACCAGAGCCAGATCTAGCAATTCAGCTTCAAGCCTGGTGTATTGATTGTCAGGCCGTATCATATGCAGGAAATTTTCGGCAGTACCCAGTTCCTTTTGGGGTAGGTGTATATATAAGCTCTTATTGTCGTAGTAATGGCATTTCGCCTGGTAGCCATAGGCTGCCATGATGGGGAAGCGGGCGATGAGTTCAATGCTCTGTCTGACCACATTTCTAACACTTGTATCATCCGGGTTTTCATCATAAGAATAAGACGCCAAAACGCTTCTGGCCAATTTATTCATGATATCTTTACTGGGAGCCTTAAGAATCATATCCTCTACGAATCCATCCGGAAGGGATCTTTTTTCAGCCAGAAGGTTTGTGAATTCCTCCAGTCTTCTCCGGTCCGGGAGCTCGCCAAAAATGAGAAGATAGCAAACTTCCTCAAATCCATACCTGTTTTCCTTTTGGAATCCATGAACGATGTCCCAGACATCGATTCCCCGGTAGAGCAAGCGCCCCTTATCCGGGATTCGTTCGCCTTCATCGAGAATATAACCGTGTACCTCACCTATTTCGGTTAACCCTACCAGAACCCCGGTACCATCTTTGTTTCTTAAACCACGTTTTACGTTATATTTTTCGTATAGCTCTGGGTCGATATAGTTATTTTTTTCGGCCAGTAAAGCGAGTTCGTCGAGAAAACTCCGGTTCTCCATATGAAAACAACATCCTTTCTAAAAGGGGTTTGGGTACACAAAAAACCACGTCTATGCTAGGGGTTGCTCCGGCAAAAACTATTTTCCTCTTAAGGAGTATAAAAAAAGTTAGCGGCCTTTGGGAAGAGATTAAATAAGGGAATTGAGGGAAAATGAATGGTATCTGGTGAACGATGCCTTTTGAGCGGTAGTAACAAAAAGCCCCCTGTCCTTTAAGAAGGGGGCCGCCCTTGTGCATTTTCTTATTTCGCCTGGGCAAAGTTTAGATTTGTGGAAAACTTTTGCAAAAAGGAAACCAATATCTCTAGGCTTTTTTTCACCTGGGGATCCTTTTTCAGTAGACGCAGAAGGGTCCATAAGCTTTTTGCCTGTTTTCCTTTGTTTTCTTGAACGGCTTCTTCAAATGCCTGGACAGTAGCGGCTATAAATTGGCTGCCGCCCAAGGACTGGATGTGATCTAAAAGGGACAGGATGTTTACCAACTGGGAAAAAACGTGGGTTATTACGCCTGGTGTCAGGGAGTCCTTGGCAGCCTGAACAACTACGCCTAAATTTATGAGGGTATCAACGAGGCCGGTTGCTTGCAACCTTTCCAATTCTTTTAGGAAGCTTTCAAGGTTATGGTTAAGCTTTTGCAGCTCCTGCACAAGCCGTGAAGTCTCCGGATGATTTAAGTTATAAGCGACGCCCTGGGCCATTTCTTTTCACTCCTTTTTACAGAATTCCGCGAGCTGCCAGCCAATATATTTCGTTATAGGAAATCTTAAACCAGTGTAGCATTTCCGAAGAAGGAACCAATTGGGGCGGTTGTTTATAATTAAAAGTTATATAGGTGGCCTCCTTTAGGCCGGTCTCCACAAAACAAAAAGCTTTACCGTCGTAACGGTGGGAGGGTGGTATCCCTTTTAATTCACAGATTATATTCTTAACTACTACATCTGCTTCGTAATGGGCGGTAGAACCGGCCTTGCTGACCGGAAGGTTAGTCGCATCTCCCACTACATAGACGTTATCCTGACCTTCCATTTTTAAGGTATAGCGGTCGGTGGGAATGAACCCGTCCTCATCCCCTAACCCGGAGTCTTTAACGACTTGGGCTCCGCGATGGGCCGGGACGGACACGAGCAAATCGAAGGGGTGTTCTGAGCCGTCCATGGTATAAGCGAGCTTTTTTGCCGGATCGACCTTCTCCAGGTTGAAGTATACTTCGTACTCGATCCCCCGCTTCTCGAATTCTCGGACAGCCCAGCTAGCAATGGCCTCCATGGAATGGACGCGGCCTATGGGATAAGTGTATTTCAGTTTTACTTTTTCCCGGATACCGAGTTGCCTGTAAAAATCATCCGCCATGAAGATAAACTCCAGGGGGGCAACGGGACATTTATGGGGCACGTCAATGGTCAAGAGCAGAGTGCCGCCCTTAAAATTTAACATGGCATCCCGTAACTTAACTGCGCCTTCTGGAGTATAGAAGGTGTGACCGGCTTCCGCCAGGCCGGGTACCGAGTTCATATCGGGATATGATCCGGTGGCTATTACCAGGAAGTCATAATTAAAGGAGTGTTTTTCCGTAACTACCCTGCCTTTTTTTACGTCTATAATTTTTGCGCGGTCGATAATAAGGTTAATTTTGGGGTGCAGCAGCTCTCTCTGATCCTTCTGGAATTGTTCTAAGAAGCCTTCATTGAAAGCTATAAATAAGAAGCCGGGCTGGTAAATATGCTGAACGCTATCTGTAAGGAGCATTATTTCCAGCTTGCCGTCATAGACTTCCTTGGGCATAGACTTGGCCAGCCGGTTGGCTACCATGGTCCCGGCTACGCCGCCGCCTACAATGAGCACACGTTTAATCATGGTTCTACCTCCACCTAAAGCGTTCAGGGTATGCACCCCTCCGGCGCATACCCTGCAACCTTTTACTTCGTTTTTCTCACTGCGATGCGCCAGAAATCGCCCTCTGGCTTACAATAAATCAGTTCATGCCCCATTTTGTTGACCCATTCTGGTACATCTTTGGCCGAACCGCTATCACTGGACAACAATTCATATACATCTCCTACCTGGCCACGCTTAATGGCTTTGACCAGTTCCATAAGCGGCCCTGGACAGTAGGAGCCCCGGGCATCAATGGTTTTAGTAATGATTACTTCCTCAGACATGAGCATACCCCCCATAACTTTTACATCACAATAACCTGGCTGCCTGCGGCCATGCCCAGGAAAGCAGTAACGCCAATTATATCGTCAAAGATATCTATGAAATCTTCTTTCTTCCATCCCATCAGGTCTATGGCCATAGCGCATCCGAATACCTTTAAGTTCCCCATCTCCTTTCCGTTTTCCAGGAGTTTATAGAAGAGGTCTACTTGTTTGTTGAGCATTTCCTGGCCGACAAGACCTGCTTTAAAGTCCTTAGCTTCAATTACCTCTTTGCGGAAGGATCTTAAAGCTTCCATAGTGACAAAGACGTTGACTTCCATTCCCGACATGGAGGCCACTGAACTGATAAGGCACCCGGCTTGCAACTTCTCTAGTTCTCCGGAAAGTAAGATAACAGACAGTTTGGGTTGTTCCATAAGAATCCTCCTTCCTTGATT
>NZ_JAKKUR010000068.1 GCF_021890735.1 Thermanaeromonas sp. | reverse complement strand
GAGGAAATAGAGGTGGGCGGCATTAAGGCAGTGGTTCCGGAGATCACCGGTCAAGCTTGGATAACCGGGTTCTCCCAGTTCACTATTAGCGCTGACGACCCGTTAAAATATGGCTTCTTGCTGGAGCCAAGTGCTGGCGAGCGGTAGCGGGAGCAGGAGAAATCGCTGGCCTTTTCCTTTAAGCCAATTATAACTCTACTCCCTCGCTCAAGAGCTGCTGAGCAAATTTATTGTTTTTTAGTTCATCTAAGGTGTAAATAAAAAGATCTACTCCCACAGGAAACCTGTCCGGCAGGTATTCAGGCACCCGTTCGTGGGGCCTTCTACTGTCTCCTTTTATGAGGATCAATAGATCAACGTCGCTATACGGAGCATAGGTCCCCTTAGCCCAGGAGCCGCAGAGATACACAGCCACTACCTCAGGTCTTACCTTTAGCTTGGCAACATACTCCTCCAGGGCTTTTCGAATAACCGCCTCCCTACTTGAGATGATCCTTACAGAACTCAATTATCTCACCAGCAATGGCGATTGCTGTTTTCGCCTCTTCTAGGGTATAAAAGTCTGTAGGTGCCCCGCTATCAAAGCCATTGGGATAACGGGACAGTATATAGTGCTTGTCAAGGATTTTGGCCTTATCTATCAGGCTTCTAGGAACACTGATCTCAGTTGGCAGGTTGGCCAGTAAGATGCTAACCGTATGTCCCCAGGCCTCCAGGTGGAGCTTCTGGAATAAGGCCTTAACCGCTTTTTCTGCCGCCTGCTGGGCGGAAAAGCACGACCACTCGTAATCTCCCCAAGCCATAGAATTGCGAGCGTGCTTTAGGTCCGCTTCTGCCTGCCGCATCCAATCTCTGCTTCTTTCAGGCAAGTTTGTTCATCCCTTCTGTAAGCTTTTTCCACTATTTTACCACCCCCTCAATGCAACTTCAACCTCGCCCATTTCAGAAATTCAAAATTCCCTTGCGCCAGTCGGCAGTCAATTCCCTACTGAAGGTAACCAGTTATGATGGGCAACATGATGCCAGTTATAGGACCGTTGGCCGACAAAATGCTAATTATCTGGGGAGCTACGGCTCTGTTAGGGCTGACTTAAAGTCCCCGTAAAAGAAAAAAGCTGCTAAAAGGATAAACAGCTCTAGGATTCTCGTAACTTTAGTTGGGGTTTCCTCACAAGCCAAAAGACCAATACAGCGTCGGTTTAGCGCAGGTAGTCAATTAGAGTAGGTTGAAGTACCATAGCTGCGGTGGCCAGGGCGGCCTGGTAAACATTTTCCTGGTTCTTATAGTTCATTACCGCTTCGGCCAGGTCTATATCTTCCAGTTTAGACATAGTTTCCGTAAGGCTTATCTTGGAGTTGAATAGGCGGTCCTGGGACATCTGCAGGCGATTGCTCCTTGCCCCTAGGCTGGCCCTTATGTTTAGAAGGTGGTCGATGGCCTGGTCCAACAAACCTAAGGTGCCTGCTACCTCCGCGTGGTCCGCAGAGTTTGGGTCCTTACCGCCAAGCGCCTCATAGAGCTTGTTAAGGACGTAGAAAATGCTGCTGTCCGGATTACCGTCGCCATCAACGTCAACAACCTTCATGAATACTTTCTCTCCATCCTCGTTTACTGTAATTGTTACTAACGGAGCAATTTCCCATTCCAAACTATGGGTGTTTCCCTTATATATCACGTCCCCATCAGAAGTACGTTCAAAGGGAGCTTTGGTTGTATAGCTCCCTCCAAAAAGGAAGCGGCCACCATAGGAAGTATTAGCCGTCTGCACCAGCTCATCTATAAGCTGGTCTATCTCATGGGCCAGGGCCTGCATGGACTCCTTGGGCAGGGTACCGTTGGCCCCGTAGACAGCTAGCTCGCGGGCCCGTTGCAGGGTTTCTGTGGCCATACTGAGTGCGCTTTCCGAGGCATCCACCCACCCGCGGGCGTCCTGCATATTCTTGTCATACTGTTCCATGGAATCGAGGGCGCTCTTAAAGGAAAGGACGCGGGCTACCACAATGGGGTCATCCGAGGGGCGGCTCACCCTTTTGCCCGAGGACATTTGTTTCTGTGTGTTGCTCATAACCTTAAGATTGTTGTTTATGTTGGTAAGGACATTACTGATAAGCATCCGGTTGGTTATTCTCATTTAATGTTGCCTCCCTCTCCCCTCTTGAGGTGAGCTTCTTGAGGTAAACTTTCACCTAGGGCGGACCTGCCGAACCTTCTTCCACACGCGAAAAGTATCAGTGAACCGCCATGCGGTTGATAAGGACATCCAGCATCTCATCCAAAGTGGTCATGAGCCGCGCCGCCGCCTCATAGCCGCGCAGGAATTGGATCATGTAGGCCATCTCTTCATCAATGGAGACACCGGAGATGGATTCTCTGCGGTTGGTGAGCTGAGTCACTAACACACCCTGATTGGTGGTCATGCGCTCAGCTTCATGGGCATCTACACCCAGCTTAGCGATAAAGTTTTTGTAGTAGTCGTCGAAGGTGGAGCCCAATCCTTCTATCACTGTACTTTGTAATTGAGCAATAGCCAGGGCGTTGCTGGCGTCGCCGGGAGCAGGTGCAGGCCAATTTACGATGTAATTACCATATGGAGGCTTTGTTGTGGTATATTTGCGGGGGGTAAAAGTAATTGTTTCAGTATTAGTCCCAACAGTAACTGGAGTAGTACCGTCCCACTTTATCGATTTACTATCCCCTACGCTTACCCAATTTCCGTCTGACAATTTCTCCAAAGTAACTATATCCTCACTGGTGCTGCTATCATATTCATATTTGATTCGATATACATTATTAGACACCAAGCCTCCACCTAATTCCGTAACATATCCCAACTGAGGATCAATTATTGCGGCCGCAGCAATATGCATGGGCTTTTCTATTAAATCCTTGTATATGTAAATGTTACTGGCTGTAATGCCTGTCGTAGAGTCACTGTTATCGCTATCAACAAAAAACGGTCTGGGTGTGGGGGTGGTATCCCCTATCCCTAATCCACCCTGGTGTTGAGCATTAATTGCTCTGGCCAATTCTTGCGCTAGCGTATTCAAACTAGCAAGGTAAGAATCAACATACTCGCGACCCTTTAGGAGGCCTTTGATTTCACCATTATTTATATTAAGAATCTCGAATTCCACGTCTCCTGACGTAGGTAATGGGGTAACCGTAATTATAGTAAGCTTAGGTTCATTATTTCTGTCTTTTAATGCCACTTCCACCCCTTGAGAAGAGGATGCACTTGCCACTGGTGAGTTATTACTATCATATAAGTTAACTCCATTTGGGGTGAATTCAATCTTATACCGTGTCTCTTCACTTAAACCATTTATCTCATCAATAGGTTTATCTTTGTCCAGCAATGAGTTATTTTCTATAATACCCAGCTTAATTTCATTAGCTGGGGTTTTAGCCATAAATAAATTATTATAGCTGGTACTATTGATTAATGAGAGAGCACCACTCGGTGCCCCATCTAAAGTAACATTTATAGTTCCGTCATCATTATTCACTACGTTAATCTTTACTATCTTACTCAACCTATCCAGCAGCAAATCCCGCCGGTCCATGAGGTCGTTTGGCTGGTCGCCGGCGGCGATAATATTTTTAATTTGGCCGTTCAAGTCGGCTATCTGCTGGGCGATGGAGTTTACTTCCTGCACTTTCAATTCAATGGATTTATCAATGTCGTTTTTGAGCTGGTTCAACTGAGCGGCGCTGTGCCGGAAAGCTTCCGCTAAAGCGTTAGCAGTCTCGATTACAGTTCTACGCACCGGGAGGCTTTCCGCGTTTTTGGAAAGCTCCTGCCAGGCGGCCCAGAACTGACTCATCAGGGTGCTCAAGCCCGTGTCCGAAGGCTCGTTAAAAACCACTTCCACTTGCTGAAGAACGTATTGTATCTGCTCCCACTGCCCTAAGGTACCCGTTTCTTTGCGTATCTGCTGATCCAAAAACTCATCCCTTATACGCCTTACTTCTTGCACATCCACGCCTGTACCTACCTGCCAGCCCTGGCCGCCGGGTCGGCTCATGGCAGGGACAGGATAGGCAGGGGTGGGTACCATGACCACCCGCTGGCGGGTGTATCCTTCAGTGCTGGCATTGGCTATGTTGTGAGCAGTGGTCTGCATGGCTTTCTGGTGGGCCATAAGGCCTCTTAAAGCTGTGTTTATGCTAAAAAAAGTGCCCCCCGGCAACGTTCTCCCCCTCTCCAAAATTCTTCAAAGGTCTGTATTTAAATTACCGGGGTCTAAGGTTATGGTAGGGACTAAAAATCGCTCAAATATCAAACCACAAATTGCTACTAAGAAAGGCTGTTTTATATATCAGCACTATTCCATCCATCGTCATCTTTTATCGTCAATGCCCCAGTAAACTTAAGGTCGCTTTTCCATGCTAAAGTCTAGCCATGCACTTTGTTGATGCAAACTTGGGCTGCCCTGTTACTTTCTGGCCAAAACTTTTGTCCGCTTATATCGGCGGCAAGGAAAAATAGTGCTCCCCTCTCTAGAAATCATACGAATAATAGAGAGCTATCCCCTTCTCCTGGGCATACTCTTCTACCCCAGGCTGGCTTATCATGTAGGTCACCAGCACTGGAAACATTCTGGGAAACACCCCTTCCAGCCGCTTAAGCTTTCTCCTTATAAAATCGTCCACATCCCTCTTGGAAAGCTGGCTTTTGCTCTCCCCCACAATGATGTAAACTTCTCCCTCTCTTTCTCCTTCACCCAGGATGTTTACCTCGATCTCCTGGCCCTGATTATCCTGTACGAACTTTCTTTTGAGCCTTCCCTTGACCACCAGTCCATAATCTTTCTTGAGGAGCTTCGGCAGGGCCTTAAAAGCCTCATCTTCCAGCCTATACCCTACAGTTATGGCTAGACCTCCCAGCTGCCGCCTTGTTTCTGCATGCTCGCTAATAAGCTTTCTTAGCTCTTCTTCAGTGCGTTTTTGAGCATCAGCTAGCTCCTCAACGCGCTGTTCAGTACGTTTTTGAGCCTCAGCTAACTCCTCGACGCGCTGTTCAGTGCGCTTCTGAGCCTCGGCTAACTCCTGTAAAGCGCGATTAAGCCTACTAACTTCCTTTTGGGTCTCTTTCTGCGCTTCAGCCAACTCCTCCATAGTCAAACTCAAGTTTCTTACAATCTCCTTTAGCTCATTAAAATCGCTGGTTTTTACTAGGTCTGTATAGGCATCATTAATTACCTCAGCCAAAACTGCAGCCTGTTCTGGTAAAAAAAACAGTTTCTAGTTTCTTCTGAATAGCCTCCAAGCGCATAAGTTTATTCACCTCCCCCACATTGACACGATCCATTGTATCGGATGGTGCATAACCTGGTCTGATACCATCATATCAAAAAAAATATCCAGAAGCCCACAATCTTAATCTCGCAGAAGTATAATCCATGCAACTATAACAAGCCAATAAGCCACACAAATTAAAAAGCGGGGTGTTCCTCCAACCCCGCCTTTTTACTTTCTCTTTCTCCTGGATTTACCTGGGTACAACGATTTCATGATCTCGTAATCCTCCTGGGAGATTATCCAGTAATCAGCTGCTATATGTAGCACTACTTCCAAAAGAGCTTGTTCCTCCAAGCCCTCCCGGCGGTAAAGTTCTGAAAAAGCTCTAGCTGTCTCGTAGTCATGCCGCAGCAACCTGTGTCCCCAGGCAAACCGCCGGACTTCCTCATCCATAAAGCGGTGTATCAGCTCTATGGGTTCCACACCTAGGAAAAATCTTGTTATAGAGAGATGCTCCCGGAGGCCTGTTCTCCACTTACTGATTTTCCCTCAGCGACCATTTTGTTGTGGACTTCTTCAAAAAGCTCAGCTATCTCTTTTTCTCCGTACCTATCCTGCATATGCTGGAATTTCTGTAATACTTTAGAATAAGCCTGGCCCCATACTTTCCAGTTCTCATTTATGGCTTTAATCTCCAGACCTGACTTTTCGTCTTTTGCTTGTTCTACTAGTGTCACCATCTCCTCCTTCTGCAGGAGATTTGTCGGTTTCAAGTTCAAAAGCGCATTGATATCCCTCTCTAAGATCTGGCTCAAAGCCTGGGAACGTAAAATGGCCGTCCGCAATACTTCTTCCTGCATCCTGTTTCTCCTCCCTCGTTAAGGTGTATTTTTTCCAGATATATTTCTTTTGTACTAGCGGCCGGTAGCTATAAGCCCGATAAACATAGTTTAAACAGTAATAGGGTTTATGCTTAAAGGAAACCCACCGGTAAGGCCTAAAGTTCAGTATGTCCACCCTCCTTTCCGGGGCTGAAATTTCTCCCCTTATACCTGGAAGTTCGACATAATCTTGCCGATTCCTCTTCGGCAATATCTCAAAACTAAAAATGCGCCAAGAGTCTATACCTCGCCCTACCCAGAAAATCAACAAACATGATTTTGAGGCACTTGACAGCTCCGCCTGTGGAATTTAAAATAACTTTAAAAGCTAATTACAAGTATTCCGGTCGGTTTTATCTAAAAACTTGCATTAAGTTTTAATCCAGCCCGCCAACTTTAAATCAAGTTAAAAGCTCCAACAAATTAAAAGCTCTAAACAAAATCTTGAGATAGAGAGGCCCATATCATGGAAAGGATCTACAACAATATCACTGAGCTTATCGGCCGTACCCCTTTAGTCCGCCTGAACAGGATAAACGACACAGGCGCGGAAATAATCGCCAAACTAGAATCCTTCAATCCCCTAAGCAGCGTTAAAGATAGAATAGGCCTGGCCATGATCGAGGCGGCGGAAGAGCAGGGACTCATAGATAAGGATACCGTCATCATCGAGCCCACCAGCGGCAACACGGGAATCGCTTTGGCCTTCGTCTGCGCCGTGAAGGGATATAAGCTTATACTTACCATGCCGGAGACTATGAGTATCGAGCGCCGTAACCTTCTTAAGGCTTTCGGGGCCGAACTGGTCCTTACCCCTGGGTCGGAAGGGATGAAAGGTGCTGTAAGTAAAGCCTATGAGCTGGCCAAGGAATATCCGAAATCCTTTATCCCCCAGCAATTCCGCAATCCCGCCAATCCGGCCATCCACCGCCGGACCACTGCTGAGGAGATCTGGGCTGATACCGGGGGCCGGGTGGACATTTTCGTAGGTGGCGTAGGTACAGGAGGCACCATCACCGGAGTAGGGGAAGTACTTAAAGAACGCAACCCCTCGGTACAGATCATAGCTGTGGAGCCAGCGGAATCTCCGGTCTTGTCTGGTGGCATGCCCGGTCCGCACAAGATCCAGGGTATAGGGGCAGGATTCATCCCTGAAATCCTCAACCTAGAGGTTATAGATGAGATCATCCAGGTGACTTCCGAGCAAGCTATGGAAACCTCCCGCCGGCTCGCCCGGGAAGAAGGGTTGCTAGTGGGCATCTCAGCTGGAGCTGCCGCCTACGCTGCGCTAAAAGTAGGCAAGAGGCCTCAAAACGCTGGTAAAAGAATAGTAGTGGTGCTTCCCGATACTGGCGAGCGCTACCTCTCCACGCAGCTCTTCCAAGGGGTATAACTTTAAAAGAGTTGAGTTTTCCCGCAGCCATATTCTTCCTGGACGGAATATGCTTACCGGGGCCCCTTCAATAAAAAGAAAAAAGCTAAGTGTAGGAACTATACGTAAAGGAATAAAGGAACTATACAGCGGAGGAAATTAGGCCATGAAATACCGTTATCCCCAGCTCAACGCCGAAATGCCTGGAAAAGAAGAAGTCTTAACTTTAACGCCCAATCCTGCCACCCGGGCCCTTTTAGAGCACCTGGATAACTTAAAAATCGAAAACATCTGGGACCGCTTTGAAAAACAGCAGCCCCAGTGCGGTTACGGGCTCAGGAACCTTTGCTGCCGTATGTGCCAATGGGGCCCCTGCCGTATCACTGCCAAAGCGCCCCGCGGTATCTGCGGCCGCGATGAAAACGCCATCGTCATGGCCAACATCTTAAGGGCCCTGGTGGCTGGGCTGGCCGCCCACTGGCGCCATGCCCACGAAGTTATCTTGAGTATCATAGCTGCGGCTGAAGGCCGAGCGAACCTTCCTATAAAGGGAGAAACCAGGGTATGGGAACTGGCGGATAAGCTGGGCTTAAACTGCAGCCGGGATAACCTTAAGGAAGCCGCCCTTAAGGTAGCCTCTGTTCTCCTGGAGGATTTGGGCCGCCTTACCTGGCAGCCCTTACGCCTCCTTGAAGCTTACGCACCGGAAGATAGGAAAGAAGTTTGGCGCCGTCTAGGAGTTCTCCCCCGTTCTGGAGCTTATGAAGTGTTGGAAGCCCTCCATATGACTACCTTGGGCGGCTGCACAGACTGGAAGGAAATGGCTGCCCAAGAATTAAGATCAGCCCTGGCCTATTGCTACGCCACCCTTTTCACTTCCTCCTTGGCCACCGAAATACTCTTCGGAATACCTGAGCCTAAGCTGGCCCGGGTTAATTACGGGGTACTGAAAGCGGATCACGTAAATATTCTCCTCCATGGCCATTCTCCAGTGATGGTAGAGAAGGTCTTGGAAAAACTCAATACACCGGAGATAAAAGAGTTGGTGCATAAGGTAGGGGCCAAGGGGATCGTAGTAGGCGGGATGTGCTGTACAGGAGACGAGTTGCTTGCCCGTTACGGGATACCCACTGTAACCAATATAATGGGCCAGGAATTAGCCCTGGGTACAGGAGCTGTCGATGCAGTTATAGTAGACATGCAGTGTGTTATCCCTGGATTAAAGATCGTAGCTGACTGCTTCGGTACCCAGATAATTACTACCTGCCCATCTAACCGTATCCCTGGCGCAGTCCATATCCCCTTCGATCCGGAAAGACCAGAGACATTGGATGAAGACGCCCTACAAGTAGCCAGGCTGGCCATTGAGGCGTACACCCGCCGGGATCGAAACAAAATCTTCATTCCTTCTTCAACTACGCAAGCCCTCGTTGGCTGGAGCCTGGAAGCCATTTTGGAAAGATTCGGGGGAGAAGAAAAAATAGCCCGTCTCCTTAAAGAGGGCACCATCAAAGGGTTGGCCACTGTAGTAGGCTGCAATACACCAAAGGTGCCCTATGAACATAGCCACGTAACTATAACCCGCAAATTGATCGAAGGCGATATCCTGGTAACTACTACCGGCTGCTGCTCCCACGCCCTGCTTAATGCTGGCTTGTGCGACCCCGAGGCAGCCGATTTAGCTGGGCCAGGGTTAAAGAGGGTATGCCGGGAGCTAGGGATACCTCCTGTTTTAGCTGTAGGTGGGTGCGTAGATAACACCAGGACCTTACGGTTATTCTTCACTGTAGCTCAGGCCGCCGGTGCCCCTCTAGCCCAGATGCCCCTGGCTTTCGTAGGGCCAGAACCAGGGAATGAAAAAACAGTAGGACAAGGGGTGAGCTTCCTGGCCCACGGAATAAGCAACTTCATAGGTTTTCCTGGCCCGCTCCCTGTACCC
>NZ_JAKKUR010000067.1 GCF_021890735.1 Thermanaeromonas sp. | reverse complement strand
TCCAGCCGGCCGTCGGGCAAAATATCCACCTCTACTCCGGCAAGGACGGTAAAATTACTTAATTCTTCATTTAGCCTGGCGATCTCTTCTTTCTGGGCCAAAAGTTGCTCTGGAGTTAATCCCCGGGCTACAGCTAAAGACCGGGAATGTTCGGTAATGGCCAGGTATTTGTAACCCCGGGCCCGGGCCGCCTCTACCATCTCCCTTATAGTATGGAGGCCATCGCTATACCGGGTGTGACAGTGCAGGTCGCCCTTGATTTCTTCTAAAGTAATGAGACGGGGAAGGCGTCCTTCTTGGGCTGCCTTAACCTCCCCCTTGCCCTCCCGCAGTTCAGGTACAATGAAGGGCAAGCTTAAGCGGTTATAGAGTTCATCTTCTGAGCTAAAGGACGGGCGAGCCTCCTCCAGGCTTGAAGGAACGCCAATCTCATCCAAAGGGAATCCCATCTCGCTAGCATAAGCTCTAAGTTCTTCCCGGTGAGCGGCCGAACCTGTAAGGTACCACCAGGCGGTTACAAATCTTTCGGACGAAACCACAAATATTTCCACCTTAACCCCCGCCCAGGTACGCAAGGAAAGGTGGGTTTCATCCTTCTCTATTACTTCCTTTACCTGCGGATGGTGTTCTATTACTTCTAAAGCTGCTTGTCCCCCACTTGTAGATGCCCCTATCAAGATATCTACATCTCCCACCATGGGGCAACCCCGGC
The DNA here is from genome assembly GCF_021890735.1 of Thermanaeromonas sp. Taxonomy (GTDB): domain Bacteria; phylum Bacillota; class DSM-521; order Neomoorellales; family Neomoorellaceae; genus Thermanaeromonas. The sequence continues at coordinate 8,729 of NZ_JAKKUR010000067.1, read as the reverse complement.
GTACACTCCCCGCCATTTCCACCCGCTCTACCCCTGGTAGGGACCTAAGTTGGCGGCAGAACAGCTCGGCCAGCGGCCAGGCTACTCCCAAAGGTACTTTGTCCCGGCTCTCTTTAAGCATATCTATCCCGCGTAAGATGGCTAGTTCCGTTTTACTGCCCAACCCGGGGAGGGCTCGAATCTTGCGCTCCCTGGCCGCTTGTTCCAGCTCTTCTAATGTAGTTATTTTAAGGTGCTGGTAGATAGTGCGGATGGATTTCGCTCCTAATCCCGGGATGGATAACATATCCCGCAAACCCGGCGGAATTTCTTCACGCAATCTTTCTAAAAAAGTAGAACGCCCCGTCTCCAAAAGTTCTGCAATTTTTTTAGCTAAATTTTTACCCACCCCAGGGATCTTTTCTAGTTCCCCGCGGGCGTAAAGCTTTGCAGCCTCTTCCTCGAGAGTCTCTAAAGCCCTAGCTGCCCTGCGATAAGCCCTTACTTTAAAGGGCTCTTCCCCTTTTATCTCCAGTAAATCCCCCATCTCCTCCAGAGCCCACGAAAGCTCAAGGTTAGTCAAGCTCTTCTTTCCTCCTGGATCAGTTTAATAAGTGTCTCGTAGTCCTGCTGGATCTTATTAAGCTCATCTGCAATATTGAGTGCCGCGAGTACTGCCACTTTTACCGGAGGGTAATGGGGGCACCTTTCGCTAATCTGGCGCATTTTTCTGTCCACATAAGCGGCCAGGGCTTGCAGGTACTCTGGAGGTTCGGCACCCTTAAGGATGTATTCCTGATCAAAAATGGTAACGGGGATACGGTTGACCCCTTCTTCTTTAACCTTAGCTTCTGCCAAAACGGCCACCTCACTTTAGAGGCCAAAATAAATTTACTCCTGCCTGAGTGCTGCCCCTAGGCGCCGGCCTAGCTCCTTCTCGATGTGGTGTATAATACTGTTTACTTCTGCGTCTGTAAGGGTGCGGTCCTCACGCTGGAAGCTCAAAGTAAAAGCCAGGCTCTTTTTACCTTCCCCTACCTGCTGCCCCCGGTAAAGGTCGAAAAGCCGGCATTCCTTAAGAAAGGGACCCGCTGCATCTATAATAACTTCCCGTACACTCTCTGCCAGTACTTCTTCAGGCACCACCACTGCAAGATCTCTATCCACGGCCGGGAACTTGGGAAGCGGCTGATACCCGGGTATCCCATCGGTCAGATTCATCAAAATTTCCCAATCTAGCTCGAAAACATAAGCCCGGGTAGGTAGCTCAAAGGCACTTAACACATCTGGATGTAACTCACCAGCAAATCCCACTGGCTCCATGTTTATCCCCAAAATCTCCGCGCTCCGCCCTGGATGAAGGAAAGGATAAGCTGCGGTAGGTTCCCACTGAACCTTAGATATACGGACCCTTTCTAGGATCCCCTCTACCACACCCTTAAGGTAATAAAAATCCATTTCCAGCGCCGGCCAGTTCCAACCCTTGTTTCTACTCCCCATTACAAGGCCGGCAAGCCGTAAAGGTTCCTGGGGTAACCCGTCTCCTTGAGGTAAGAAGACCCGCCCTATTTCAAAAATAGCCACCGGCATGACCTGGCGACTAGCGTTACGGGCTGCTACTTCTAGAAGCCCCGGTAAAAGGGTGGTTCTTAAAACGCTCTGCTCTTCCCTTAAGGGATTCTGGAGTACAACGGTTTTCCGCCACTTATGCTCAGGAGGAAGCTGCAGTAGGTCCCATATTTTAGGGCTTATAAAACTATAAGTTATCACCTGGGTCAGGCCGCAAGATATGGCGGCCTCCCGGGCGGCCTCCTCCCATTCTTGTCGCCGGGACTTTTTCTCTCCTGCTACCACTCCCGCGGGTATGCTCACCGGAATATGGTCATACCCGTGCAACCTGGCCACTTCTTCTACTAAATCGATCTCCTGGGTTAGATCACCGCGGTGAGAAGGCACCTCTACCTGCCAGGTATCAGGTCCCTCCGTTTTTATTTTAAGCTGGAGGCGTTGCAGTATCTCTTTAATTTCTTCCTGTGAAAGCTCCGTACCTAAGAAGTAGTTTACCTTTTCGGGGCGGAAGCGGATGGTGACCGGCTTTTTACGGGTCGCATAGCAGTCTACCTGGCCCCGGGCGATACTACCCCCGGCCAGCTTCTGCATTAGCTCCGCGGCCCGGTCGGCCGCTCTCGGCGCCCCTTCGATGTCAACCCCCCGCTCAAAGCGCAAGCTCGCCTCCGAACGCAAGCCAAGACGCCGCGAAGCCCTCCTAATGGACACCCCATCAAAGTGGGCGGATTCGATCAGAATATTTGCCGTTTGCCCTGTGACCTCCGTCTCCAGCCCGCCCATCACCCCTGCTATGGCTACGGCCCGTTCCTCATCGGCGATAACCAACAGGTTATCTTCTAAAACCCGTTCCTGGCCGTCCAGGGTTATTATCTTTTCTCCCTTTCGGGCCCGGCGCACGATGATCTTTTTGCCTTTAAGTAAATCGTAGTCAAAGGCGTGCAAGGGCTGGCCCAGCTCTAACATTACGTAATTAGTGATATCAACGATATTGTTGATGGGCCGCATGCCACACGCCCGTAACCTGGCTTGCATCCAGCTTGGAGAAGGCCCTATGCTAACATTTCTCACTATGCGGGCCACATAACGGCCGCACATTTGGGGAGCGTCTATATTTACGCTTACCAAGTCTCCTGCCGGAGGATCTACTTCACTAAATTCTATCCTCGGCTCCTTTACCCGAACGCCCGTAAGGGCACTTACCTCACGGGCTACCCCCAATATGCTCAAACAATCTGCCCGGTTAGTAGTAACCTCTAACTCAAGGACCACCTCATCCAGGCCTAACACTCTGGCTACGTCCTGCCCCGGCGAAGCATCCGGAGGCAAAGTCAAAATTCCCTCTCGATCTTCCGGAGACACAAGGCTTGCATCTAACCCCAGTTCCTGGGCAGAGCATAACATGCCCAAAGATTCCACTCCCCGGAAGATGGCACGGCGTATCTCCCGCCCCCCTGGGAGCCTGGCTCCTTCCAGAGCAACCGCCACCCGCTGGCCAACCCTCATATTAGGGGCTCCGGAGACCACCTGAAGGCACTTTTCACCCACATCCACCTGGCAAATCTTTAAGTGGTCCGCATGGGGGTGGTCTTCGATGGCTGTTATTATGCCTGCCACCACTCCGCTAAAACCCGGACTCAAGTTAATTATGTTTTCCACGGGAAGGCCGGCCATGGTAAGCTTTTGGGCTAATTCCTCGGGCGGAAGCTCTATCTCTACATACTCTTTCAGCCAACTATAAGGTACACGCAACTTCTGTTCCACCTCGCACGTATTTAAAACTGCTTTAAAAACCGCAAATCGTTCTCGAAAAATAACCGCAGATCATCTATACCATATTTTAGCATGGCCACCCTCTCTACCCCCAACCCGAAGGCAAATCCACTGACCTCCTCCGGGTTATACCCGGCCATCTCCAAAACCTTAGGATGTACAAGCCCGCTACCTAAAATCTCCAGCCACCCGCTCTGCTTACAAACCCGGCAGCCCTTCCCCCGACATATAACGCAGGAAATATCTACTTCGGCGCTGGGCTCTGTGAAAGGGAAATAGCTGGGGCGGAAACGTACATCCACATCGTGGCCAAACATCTGGCGCAAAAAAGCCATTAACGTTCCTTTTAGATCCCCAAAGGTAACTCTCTTGTCGACCACCAAACCTTCTACCTGGTGGAACATAGGTGAATGGGTGGCATCGTCATCCCGCCGGTAGACCTTCCCGGGAGCTATTATACGGATGGGAAGACGCGGCCTCATGGCTTCCATAACCCGGACCTGTACGGGAGAAGTGTGAGTGCGCAGAAGAATATTGGAGGTAATATAGAAGGAATCTTGCATATCCCGGGCCGGATGGTCCGGGGGCAAATTTAAAGCAGTAAAGTTATAGTAATCGGTCTCCACTTCTGGCCCCTCAGCTATGGCGAAGCCTAATCCGATAAAGATATTTTTAATTTCCTCTAAAACCAAATGGATAGGGTGGTAGTAGCCCCGGGGTAAAGGAAGTCCGGGTAAGGTGACATCCAGCTTCTCTTCCTTAAGGCGGCGTTCCTTTTCCTCCTGGACTAAGACTTCGCGGGTGCGCCTTAGGGCCTCTTCTAGCTCTTCCCTGATTTCATTGGCGAGCTGCCCGACCCGCGGGCGCTCTTCGGGAGGAAGCTTTCCCATTGAACGTAAAACTTGAGTGAGTTCCCCTTTTTTGCCTAAGTACTTTACCCTTAAACCTTCCCAGCCTGCCAAATCCCTGACCTGGCTAAGCTCGGCTAACGCCCTCTCTTTTAAGGACTTTAAAGCCTCTAAGGTTTCCAATTCTTTTTTCACCCCATAAAAAAAGCCCTCGCCCCCTTGGGACGAAGACTTATTTATTTTTTAGGTATACCCAAAACATATTACGAGATCATTACTGCAGGGCCAGCCTGCGGTAGATAATATAGGCCGCTATAGAGCCCGTCATCTCAAAAAGCCGCCAAAAAAACTCCGCAGGCAGGAACACAGTATCACAACCTTTCCCAAGGGTTGTGAACTACTTGTAAGCCAGCCTAAGATAGATTATAGCATAGGAACTATGCCTTGGCTAGCCCAAAATCACCTGCTCCTCGGGCAAGTGCACGTTGGCTTTGACGTGCCTGTGCCAGATAGCCATAGCCAAGCTTAAGGGGCCTACCCGTCCGGCAAACATAGTAAAGATTATGAGTACCCGAGCTAAAGGGGTAAGGGTAGGAGTAATACCTGTACTGAGCCCTACGGTACCGAAGGCCGAGGTCACCTCATATAATACTGGCAAGAGGCCTTTCCCTTCGGTCAACAAAAGTATAAAAGTTACTGTGTTGACCAGGGCAAAAGAAACGGCTACTATGCTCAAGGCCTTAAAAACCCTAAACCAACTTATCTGCCGTCCCCAACAATGCACTTCTGGCCTCCCCCGCACTACACTAGCCACAGCAAGGACTAACACCGCGAAGGTAACCGTTTTTATACCACCGCCAGTTCCTGCAGGCGAAGCCCCTATAAACATGAGAATCACGTGCAGGTACTGGGTAGCAGGCTCTAGCCCACCAATATCAAGGGTGTTGAACCCGGCAGTCCTGGGGGTTACAGCTTGGAAATAAGCCGCTAATACTTTAGCAGGTAGGCTTAGAGGCTTAAGAGTCCGCGGGTTATCCCATTCAATGGCCAAGATCAAGACAGTGCCGGCTACGATAAGAAAAACCGTAGTTAAAAGCGCTAGCTTGCTATGCAAGCTAAGGCGGGGCAGTTTCTTGGCCTTTAGTACATCCGTAATAACTGGAAACCCGATACCACCCAGAATCAACAGTGTCGCTACGGTCAGGCTAACTACGGGATCCCCTACGTAATGGATTAGACTTGTAAACGGCCCGAATTCCCTCCCTAAAACATCGAAGCCTGCGTTATTAAAGGCAGATACAGAATGGAACAAGCCATAATATAATCCTTTCCTCCAGCCGAAATCCAAGGAAAATCTAGCCGCCAAGATAAGGAAACCTAAACCCTCAATAACCGCTGTAATTAAGATAATCCTTCTAGCAAGGTCCACTACTCCCCCTAAGGTTTCCCTGTTTAAAGCCTCCTGGAGGAGCACCCTCTCCCGTAAAGAGATCCTCTTGCGCACTACCAAAGCCAGGAAGGTGGCCACGCTCATCCAGCCCAAACCACCTACTTGAATGAGCGCCAAAATAACCATCTGTCCGAAGGGTGACCAATAAGTCCCTGTATCCACCACCACAAGCCCGGTCACACATACGGCGGAAGTAGCCGTAAATAAAGCGGTTAAAAAGTCCGTCCAGGTCCCGGAAGCAGAAGAAACAGGAAGCATCAAAAGAAAGGTTCCGAAAAGAATCAATCCAGCAAAACCCATAACTATTACTTTCGTAGGGTTGGGGCGTAGCATAAGGCTTATGTTAACCTCCTAAGTACATGAACTATGGCGGCAGCGGGCAGCCTCATATAACAAAAGACCTGCCGCTACAGCCACATTCAGGGACTCTACAGGCCCCCAGAGGGGTATCTTAACCCGGGCATGGGCTCTAGCTAGGATTTCCGGGCTAGGGCCACGGTTTTCGTTTCCCACCACTATAGCTACACTTCCTCCATAATCACACTCGTGGTAGAAAATTTCACCGGCCACATGACCTACTATAATTTTTGACCGGCCCTCTAGCCTGGATATAACCTCTCCTGGCCCAAGCCCGGAAACTACGGGCAAGTAAAAAAGGGCACCCATGGATGCCCTTACAACCTTCTCATTATAAGGGTCTACAGTTCCGGTAGTCAAAAGCGCGCCTGTACATCCGGCAGCAACCGCTGTACGGAGCATAGTTCCTAAATTGCCGGGATCCTGTACACCATCCGCCACCAATAAAAAAACCTCCTGGCTAGCCAGCAGGCTCTCAATACTAATCTTACGCTGGCGGGCGATGGCTAAAATCCCCGGTGGCGTAACTGTGGCAGACACCCGGTTTAGCTCAGAAGTAGGTACCTCTATGCACCGGTAGCCAGCGCGGGCCAGCTGCTCTATCAGTTCGGCATGTTCTGGGGAACCAACAAACTCTCTATTGTATAATACTACCTCCAATTCGGCCTTCGCCTGCAAAGCCTCCGCGACCACATGCTCCCCTTCGACAAGATAAAGCCCGGTTTTTTCACGCCAGGAACGGCGCTTTAAGGACTGTGCGAGCCTTAAATATTTGTTGAGCGCTATTCTCTCTCCTCCAATCGTTCTAAAACTTTGGTAGGGCCGATAAGGACTAAAATATCGCCTTCCCTTACCACATCCTCCGCACCCGGAGCTACCACAATGTTATCCCCATGCTTGATAGCCACTACCATAATCCCGTGTTTCGCCCTCAGATTGAGCTGGCCCAAGGTTTTTCCCGCTAATCTACGGGAGGCGGCTATTTCCACAATGCTGTAATCAGGTGAAAGGTCTATGTGTTCTAACACGTTCCCCGCCGCTAAAGCCCGGGCCACCCGTACCCCCATATCCCGCTCCGGGAATACTATCTTGTCTGCCCCGATCTTTGCCAGAACCTTGGCGTGAAGGTCGTTTAGGGCTTTAGCTACTACGCACTTAACTCCCAACTCTTTTACCATTAAAGTAACAAGAATATTAGCCTCAACGTTTTCCCCGATGGCCACGATAGCTACGTCTACATTCCGGATACCGGCAGCTTTAAGGGCTTCCTCGTCCCGGGCATCAGCTTGTATAGCATGGGTCACTTCGTTCATTATAGCTTCCACTTTTTCTGCATCAGAGTCAATAGCCAGGACTTGGCAACCCATCCTGGCTAAAGCAGTGGCTACACTGGTACCAAAACGACCCAACCCAATGACGGCAAACTGTTTCATAAGCTTTAAACACCAGCTCCTAGGCTTTGTTTGGCCATCTCGACTAGCTGTTTAAAACCTGCCTCATCATGGACAGCCATATCGGCCAACATCTTCCGGTTTATTTCTACTCCTGCCTGCTTCAACCCGTTGATGAACCGGCTGTAGGTCAACCCGTTTTGTCTCGCCGCCGCATTTATACGGGCAATCCAGAGCTTCCTGAAATCCCCCTTCTTTTTACGCCGGTGGGCATAGGCATAGGCCAGGGATTTCATAACCTGCTGGTTGGCTATCCGGAAAAGCTTTGATTTGGCTCCGTAATATCCCTTAGCCAGCTTGAGTATTTTCTTATGACGGCGCCGTTTTGTGACTCCTCGTTTTACTCTAGCCATTTAACTCGTCTTCCCTCCTTATACCTATCGTTACCCCGGCTTCAAGCATAAGGTAGAAGCCTTGCGATGCGCCGGTGGTCCGCCCCCTTAAGTATAGCTGGCCTGCTCAGACGCCGCTTCCGCTTGGACGTCTTGTGCTCTAAAAGGTGGCTCTTCCCTGCCCGGGAGTGCTTAATTTTTCCCCTGGCCGTGACCCGAAAACGTTTGGCGGCCCCCCGGTGGGTTTTCATTTTAGGCACGTAAAATCCTCCCCTTAATCTAGTTTTTAGGTGCCAAGATCATAACCATGTTACGTCCCTCAAGCTTAGGCGGCCTTTCTACAGAGGCTTTCTCTGCTACCTCCTCAGCCAGGCGCCAGCAGAGCTTTTCGCCCAGCTCAGCGTGGGAAATCTCTCGTCCCCGGAACATAACCGTGACCTTAACTTTATCGCCATCTTCTAGAAAACGGAGGGTGTTGCGCGCCTTTACCTTAAAGTCATGCTCCTCAATGCCGGGCCGCAGTTTTATCTCTTTAATATCGACCGTGCGCTGCTTCTTTTTGGCTTCCCGCTCGCGCCTTTTTTGTTCATACTTATATTTCCCAAAATCCATAATACGGCAAACCGGCGGTCGAGCCTGCGGAGCTACTTCCACAAGATCTAACCCCTGCTCCTGGGCTATACGCAGCGCTTCTTTCAACGGCATTATACCAAGCTGCTGGCCGTCTGTGCCTACTAGGCGTACCTCCCGCGCCCGGATTTCTGTATTAACCCTCCAGTCCTTGCTTATCATCAGTCACCTCCTGTAGAAATTGCCGCCAAGCCAAAAAGAAAGCGGGGTTATCCACCCGCTTCGGATGGCTTTTCCTTCCGGCGGTAGTATAGCACAAGGCCCGAAGTACCGTCAATATGGTGATTTCCTGAGTTATCCCCACTTTTTAGCCTGCCACATCTAGAAGCTGAGCTGCTTGTCT
>NZ_JAKKUR010000066.1 GCF_021890735.1 Thermanaeromonas sp. | reverse complement strand
GATGGTTTTATTTCTGGGGCGGCAGCTCTATTAGCTGTACGCTTGTGTCCTCAGGTAAAGGACTATTTAATTGCCTCCCATTTATCAGATGAGCCCGGGCACCGGGTGATGTTAGAGATGATGGAGCTTAGTCCTATGCTTACCATGCGTATGCGGCTAGGAGAAGGGACTGGAGCTGTCTTAGCTTTAACTATTATAGATGCCGCCCTCAAAATCTATAACGAGATGGCCACCTTCGCTGAGGCCGGAGTCTCAGGGGCGCTAGATGCTTAAATGGAAGAGAAAGCGGAGAGGACAGCCTGCTGGAAAGAATAAGGGGAAAGAAGATGCGAGCTACTGCTTATGTTCCCGGGTCCTGTGGAGAACTGGTACAGGGGCTTGTGGGGGAAAGCTATTTTTTGATAACCTGCCCCATCGATAAGGGTTCCCAGGTTACGGTAACCCTGGAAAGGGGTAAAGATTACTTGAAGGGACCGGCCGGGCGTAGCAAAGCTTTGCACGCTGTCCGTCTAACTTTGGAATTCTTAAGGATAAAGGCTGGTGCTCTGGTAGAAATAGAAAATCCCCTTCCAGTAGGTAAAGGGTTAGCTAGCAGTACGGCCGATGTAGCCGCTGCTGCCGTAGCTACTGCTTTGGCCGCCGGCCGGGAACTGACTTTAGAAGAGCTTACCAGGATTGTGGTGCAGGTAGAGCCCAGCGATGGGGTATTCTTGCCTGGTATCTCCCTTTTTGAGCATATATCTGGTAAACGGTGGGAATACCTAGGGGAGCCTCCTCCTTTGGATATCCTTATAGTAGATCTAGGAGGGGCTGTAGATACCCTGGCTTTCAACCGTCGACCGGATCTCTGGGAGCTCAACCGGGCTAAAGAAAAATGGGTCAGGGAAGCCACAAGATTAGTGAAAGAGGGGCTCTCCCAGGGGAATGCCGCTCTTATAGCGCGGGGAGCTACCTTAAGCGCCTGGGCCAATCAAAGAATCTTGCCTAAGGAAGAATTACCGGTTATCTTTGATATAGCCCTTTCCAGCGGGGCTTTAGGGATAAATATAGCCCACAGCGGGACTGTAGTGGGGATCTTATACGAACCTGGGACCGTAGATCAGAAAAAATTGAAGGCACTCTTAAAGGAGCGATATCCCTTTCTTAACCTAATGCCCGCGAGAGTAGTAAGCGGGGGGGTAAAGGTTGGAGAGCAAAAACTTTTCCTCCCTTCACGGGGGGAACTGGCAGGAGGTCCGGCAGAAATACGGGTGGGAGCCAGGGGAGCTTCTGGATTTTAGCGCTAACATCAATCCCTTGGGTCCTCCAGCTTGTGTCCTGCAAACCCTGGCCAAGAATTTGGAGGCAGTTCGGCGCTATCCGGACCCTAGCAATTTGGAGCTTAAAAGATCCCTGGCCGATTACTTAGGCGTTGAGCCGGATAATTTATTAATAGGGAACGGAGCCACGGAAATCATCTATTCCCTTTGTTTTCTGCTTAGGCCTCGCAGTGTGTTAGTACCTCAGCCCACCTTTTCGGAGTATGCCCGGGCAGCTGAAGCAGCCGGAGCCCAGGTGTTATCTTGTCCCTTATTGCCTACCCAAGGGTTTAGGCTGGATATAGACGCCTACTGCCGCTTGCTTGAGCAAGCCGATATGGCTTTTTTGTGCAATCCCAACAACCCTACCGGAAATCTGCTTTCCTACGCTACCCTCTACCATATATGGCAGGAAAGCCGGCGGCGGGGTGTTTGGCTAATAGTAGACGAATCCTTTATAGATTTTGTAGAAAACTGGCCGGAGCTCTCCTTAGCTCGGGTGGCAGCCGGAGAGGAAAAGCTTATAGTATTGCGCTCCCTTACCAAATTTTTTGCCTTACCCGGATTAAGGTTAGGAGCCGGTATAGCGGCCCCTCGGGTCATTAAATATGTAGAAGCTAGGTGTGACCCTTGGAGGGTGAACATTTTGGCCCAACTGGCTGGTGCTGTTGCCCTCAAGGATAAAGAATTCCAGGCGCGCACCTGGAAATGGCTTAAAGCAGAGAAAGCATATCTTTTTGAGGGCTTGGCTTCTCTGCCAGGTTTTTACCCCCACAGCTCGGAAGCCAACTTCATCTTGGTAGACATGAGTTTAAGCGGTTGGGGCTCGGCGGAGCTGACTGAGACTTTAGCCCGGCAGAAAGTACTGGTACGGGATTGCTCCAATTTTCCGGGGCTTAAAGGAGAGTATGTCCGGGTGGCTGTAAAAGAACGGGAGGCCAATGCTGTCCTGCTGAAGCTTTTAAGAAAACTTTTTACGGGTGAATGATATATGAAAGGGTGCACACGTATTTACTTAATCCGGCACGGCGAGACGGCATGGAATGAAGCCGGCCGGTACCAGGGGCACCGGGATATAGAGTTGAGTTCCCGGGGGCTCAAGCAGGCCCTACTTTTGAGGCAACGGTTACAAAAGGAAGATATAAAAGCGATTTATACCAGCGACCTTAGGCGGGCTCGGGACACAGCTAGTATCATAGCCCAAGCCCATGGGTTGGCGGTAAACGAACTTCCTTCCCTCAGAGAACTTAATTTTGGTCTTTGGGAAGGCTTAACGTACCGGGAGATCTCTAGTCAGTACCCTGAAGAATGGAAAAAGTGGGTGGCTCACCCGGGGAACGTCCGGGTACCCGGGGGAGAAAGCTACCTGGAACTTCAGAATAGGGTGTACCAAACCTTTCAAGAAATAGTTGCCCGGCACCCCGGAGAAAACTTGGCCATAGTTGCTCATGGTGGAACCCTACGGGTGATTATTTGCCGGGCGCTCGGGCTGGGGCTCGAGGGCCTTTGGCGGTTTCGCCTAGACAATGGAAGTATAAGTATTTTAGATTGGTGCGGAAGTAGTTGTGTGTTGGCCTCACTCAATGATGTATGTCATTTATATGTAGCTTAAGTTATCTTTTCCCCAGGGAGTACAGTTTACAAAAGAAAAAATGAAAAATTCCCGCAGACCTCCTTGACAGTTGAAGCCTTGGATGCTATTTTAGAAGTGGAAACGATGTGAACGGAATAACATTCTAAGGTTAAAATAGAGTAAAAGCCGTTTTGTTTGCAGGTGGGTAAGGAAGACTTACTCACGCAGACGCAAACAGGACCTGGCTTAGAGTAATGAAAAACTCTAAGGGGTCCTTTAATTTATTTAAGCAGGAATACGTGAAGAATGAAACCATACCTACGGGAAAAATGGAAACTCCCTCACACAATATTAAGTTGAATAATAAAGGGGTGGAAAGGGAACGCTAACAAAAGCCAAGGGGGTGGCTGATTACGGGAGAAAAGCGAGAGGAAACCCTCCTACTTACAGGCTATGCGAGATTGCCCTCTACTATAACAGCTTATAGGCTCTACGAAGTAATTGGAATAGCCGTAGAGGTAAGACCCGACGATGGAGAGATACTAGACGCAGACTGTAGTTTGGCTACTAGTGTGGCGAGAAGGTTTGTAAGAGACATAGCTGTAGGGTACAAATTGTCTGACGGTATAGACGGGTTGGTGCAAGAAATTGAAAGGCGTTATTGGGGGAGCGCGCGGAAAGCAATTATTATGGCGTTTAGGGTCATATACGAAAAGTTTGTGGCCCGTAAGCAAGGTAAAAGCCCGGAACAGGTAGAGAGGAAAATAAATTGCGAGACATAACCTGAAAAAGAGCCATTTTGTTTGCTGGTGAGTAAGTTAACCTTGCTCGCCGTAGCGCAAACAGGACCTGGCCGTACATAGCTGATTTAAAATAACGCAATAGGCCAGGTCTTTTATTTTTGAACGATGCCGGGGGGAAGAACATGGAAGAACCACGTGTCCGATGTCCAGAATTGCTTAAGAAGGTTACTTCAGCGGCTGAAGCAGCCGAATTGATTAAAGACGGGATGACCGTTGGAACGAGCGGTTTTACTCCCGCTGGGTATCCCAAAGCCGTGCCTTTAGCCTTGGCTGAAAGGGCCAAGAAAGAAAGAATAAAGATTAACCTTTGGACCGGAGCATCCGTAGGTGACGAATTAGACGGTGCCCTCGCCAGGGCAGGGATAATAAATAAAAGGCTACCGTATCAAACTAACGAATCCATCCGGGATGCTATCAATAGACGAGAGGTACAATACATTGATATTCACCTGAGTCAGGTAGCGCAACAAGCCCGGTATGGCTTTTTGGGACACCTGGATGTTGCTATTGTAGAAGCAGTGGCTATAACTCCCGAAGGTTACTTGATCCCTAGCACCTCCGTTGGCAATACGCCTACCTTTGTTGAGCTAGCCGAAAAGGTAATTGTTGAAATTAACACCAGCCAACCCCTTGAGCTTGAAGGTATGCACGATATTTATATTCCTGCTGATCCTCCCAAACGTAAGCCCATCCCTTTGACTAGGGTCGATGAGCGCATTGGCACACCTTATATTCTCTGCGAGCCAGATAAGATTGCGGCTATAGTCTTCACCGACATACCGGATAATGTTCGCCCGTTGGCCCCGGTAGATGCCATTAGCAAGCAGATGGCGGAAAACCTTATTGAGTTTTTCAAGCGAGAGATAAAGGCTGGTAGGTTGCCGGATAAACTTTTGCCCCTGCAATCGGGTGTGGGTAGCGTCGCTAACGCTGTACTAGCAGGACTTGCCCAGTCGGATTTTAGTGATCTAGAATTTTATTCCGAAGTAATCCAAGATTCTGTGTTTGATTTAATTGACGCGGGGAAGATGCGTTTTGTTTCCGGTACCTCTATCACGGCTTCTGAAGCGGGGTTAAAGCGCTTTTACGAAAACATTAAGAGCTACCGGCAAAAGATTATTTTACGGCCTCAGGAAATAAGCAATAACCCGGAGGTCATAAGGCGGTTAGGTATCATTGCCATGAACACAGCTATTGAAGTGGATATTTACGGCAACGTCAACTCCACACATATTATGGGAACCCGCATGATGAACGGTATTGGCGGGTCAGGGGATTTCTCTCGTTCAGCGTACCTTTCGATTTTTGCCACCCCTTCTACAGCGAAAAATGGAGCAATATCGTGCATCGTACCGATGGTTTCTCATGTTGATCATACTGAGCATGAAGTTCACGTAATCGTTACGGAATGGGGGGTGGCTGACCTACGGAATAAGTGTCCTGTAGAGAGGGCTCAAGAAATAATTAACAACTGTGCACATCCTGATTATAGACCTTTGCTTAAGGAATATCTTGATAAAGCTTTAAAAAGGGGTGGACATACGCCCCATTGTCTTGAAGAGGCCCTATCCTGGCATATCCGTTTTGGGGCCCACGGAAGTATGAAGCCTAAAAATTAAAGAAAGGGTGGTCTAGTCGTGTTAAAGGAGGAAGCCCTACAAGCTATTCGTGCGGCCAAAGATGCATGGGAGACGCAGAAGGTTCAAAAGGCCATAGCTAAGCATCCGGAACGTCATGAGCAGTTCATGACTGGTTCGGGCTATCCGGTGGAGAGATTGTATACACCTGTAGACATAGCGGATTTGGATTACCTGCGCGATCTCGGTTTTCCTGGTGAGTATCCCTTTACACGTGGCGTACAGCCCACCATGTATCGCGGTCGCTTCTGGACCATGCGGCAATACGCGGGTTTTGGTACGGCGGAGGAATCCAATCAGCGCTATAAGTTTTTGCTGTCACAGGGGCAGACAGGATTGAGTGTAGCCTTCGACCTCCCTACGCAAATAGGCTATGACTCAGATCATCCCATGGCCGAAGGTGAAGTTGGTAAAGTAGGAGTAGCTATTGATTCTCTGGCTGATATGGAAGTTCTTTTTAACGAAATACCCCTAGATAAAGTAAGCACATCTATGACCATCAACGCGCCCGCTGCGATTCTTCTGTGCATGTATATGGCTGTAGCCGAGAAACAGGGGGTACCATTTAACAAGCTACGCGGTACTATTCAAAACGACATTCTCAAGGAGTATGCTGCGCGCGGTACCTACATTTTCCCGCCTGAACCTTCTATGAGGCTAATTACCGACATCTTTGCCTTCTGCTCCAAGGAGCTACCTGAATGGAACACCATAAGCATCAGCGGTTATCACATAAGGGAAGCCGGTGCTACTGCAGCCCAGGAGATAGCCTTTACGCTGGCGGATGCTATTGCCTATGTAGAAGCTGCCCTAAAGGCCGGGCTACAGGTGGATGAATTTGCCCCGAGGCTTTCCTTCTTCTTCAATGCCCATAACGACTTCTTTGAAGAAATAGCTAAATTCCGCGCAGCCCGCCGGCTGTGGGCCAAGATTATGAAAGAACGCTTTGGAGCAAAAGACCCGCGGTCCATGATGCTGCGCTTCCATACCCAGACAGCCGGGTGTACCTTGACGGCACAGCAGCCCATGAACAATATTGTACGAGTAGCCATTCAGGCTCTAGCGGCCGTGCTCGGCGGAACTCAGTCCCTGCATACCAATTCCTATGATGAAGCGCTGGCCCTACCTTGCGAAGAGGCAGTACGGATCGCTTTGCGCACGCAGCAAATTATTGCTTATGAAAGTGGTGTTGCCGAGACCATAGATCCGCTTGGGGGCTCTTATTACGTTGAAGCGCTAACTAACAGACTAGAAAAAGAAGCTCAGGATTATATTGCCAAAATCGATGCTATGGGCGGGGCGGTAAAGGCTATTGAACAAGGTTATATCCAGCGCGAAATACAGGACAGCGCCTACCGGTATCAGAAAGAAGTAGAAAGCGGCAGGCGCACTGTAGTTGGCGTTAACAAATTCCAAATGGAGGAAGAGCCTCCTAAGAACCTTCTTAAAGTGGACCCTGCCGTGGGTGAAGCCCAAAAGAAGAAGCTTAAGGAACTCAAGGCGCAGAGGGACAACCGTCAGGTAGCGCGGTGCTTGGAGGAATTACGGCGGGTTGCGTCCAGCACGGAGAATATCATTCCTGCGATATACGAAGCGGTTAAGGCCTATGCTACTCTAGGTGAGATTTGCGACGTTTTGCGGGACGTTTTCGGGGAGTACCGCCCGTTGGATATTGTTTAAACTTTAAAGAGGTACTTTAGGGGGTAAAGATGATGAGGAAAATACGTGTGCTCATTGCCAAGCCGGGATTAGACGGGCATGATCGAGGGGCGAAGGTTATCGCTCGTGCCCTGCGTGATGCGGGCATGGAGGTAATTTACACGGGTATTCGTCAGACGCCAGAGCAGATAGTGGCGGCGGCGGTGCAGGAGGACGTGGATGTGGTAGGGTTAAGTCTTTTGTCGGGGGCCCACCTGCACCTTTTCCCTAAGGTTGTAAAACTTTTACGGGAGCAAGTGGGAGACAAAGTGTTAGTTATTGGAGGCGGGATCATACCTGAAGAAGATATTCCGATTTTGAAGGAGCAAGGTGTCGCGGCCATCTTTGGCCCAGGAACGCCTACGAGTGTCATTATAGACTTTATTAAAGAAAAGGTAGGGGAAAAAAGCCAAGGGACTTCGGCATAAGCCTCGGGCTGAGGAACCTAACCAGGCAGGGAGACCGGCGGTGGCTATCAGAGGGGATGGAGAAAATGATCGAAGAACTGCTTAAAGAGTTTAGGCAGGGCAGCAAAAGGGCGGCTGCCAGGATTATTAGTCTTATAGAAAATGAAGCTCCTGAGGGTAAGGAAATCCTGAGGGTTCTGTATAAAGAGAGTGGACGGAGCTATATCGTAGGGATAACAGGTCCGGCTGGCGCAGGGAAGAGTACTCTGACGGATGCTCTCGTAAAGTTGATGCGGCACCGGGGGTACAGGGTTGGAGTGGTGGCGGTAGACCCTACTAGCCCCTTTACTGGAGGTGCCCTTTTAGGCGACAGGGTACGCATGAGTGACCTAACGTTAGATCCCGGTGTATTTATACGCAGCATGGCTAGCAGGGGGCACCTTGGGGGTCTGTCCTGGGCGGCTAGAGATGCCTTGGTAGTTTTAGATGCCTTCGGGTGCGATTATATCCTGGTGGAAACCGTGGGGGCCGGCCAGTCCCAGGTAGACGTAGTGAAGGTCGCCGACACCGTCGTTTTGGTAACGGTGCCCGGGTTAGGTGACGACATCCAGGCGGCTAAGGCTGGTATCATGGAGATCGGGGATATTTTCGTAGTTAATAAGGCTGACCGCGGTGATGCCGACCAAGTGGTGCGTTATCTCCAGAGCATCTTAGAACAGCAAACTAAGACAGAGGGGTGGCTGCCGCCGGTCATAAAAACTGTTGCCTGGCGAGGAGAAGGGGTTGAGGAACTCCTGGACGCTGTAGAAAGACACCGGTCTTTTTTGGTTAATTCAGGACATTTGGACCCGTTACGAAAGATGCGCTTAAAGGAAGAAATTATAGAACGTGTGGAGAGATTAATCTTTGCCCGCTTAAAGAAAGAAGTTCGTATGGACGGAGTGCTAGAAGAAGTTTATAGCCGGCAACTAGATCCCTTAAGCGCGGCAGAGGCCCTGGTAGGTGAGATAATCCCGCAAGCAGGGTCTGCGGGAAGAAAATAATACTTTGAGGGAGGCGTGTAAAGTGAAGGTATTTAACGTAGACCATATTGGTATCGCCGTACCTAACCTTCAGGAGGCCATAAAATTTTATGAGGAAGTGTTGGGCCTTAAGTGCGAAGGCATAGAGGAGGTGCCCGAGCAGAAAGTAAGGGTGGCTTTCCTACCAGTGGGAGATAGTGAAATAGAGTTGTTGGAGTCTACCGATCCGGAGGGTGCAGTGGCGAAGTTCATAGAGAGCCGCGGACCCGGTATTCAGCATATAGCTTTGAGGGTTGATAACATAGAGAAAGCATTGGAGGAATTGAAGCAAAAGGGCGTACGGTTAATTGACGAAAAACCGCGTTACGGCGCAGGAGGGGCTAAGATAGCCTTTGTTCATCCGAAAGCCACTAATGGAGTTTTGTTGGAGATTTCCGAGCGCGAGAAGAAGTGAGGGTGGGAGTGTATGGCTATGCAGGAACGTGTGCGTGAACTTGAGGAGCGTTTAGCGAAGGTTAGGGCAGGGGGGGGTGAGAAGCGGATAGCGAAGCAGCACGAGCAGGGGAAGAAGACGGCCAGGGAGAGGCTAGAAGCGCTTTTAGACCCGGGTAGTTTTGAGGAGATAGATGCCTTTGTTACTCACCGGTGTACACTTTTTGGGATGGATAAGACGGAGGCGCCTGGCGAGGGGGTAGTGACCGGGGTAGGTACTATTGATGGTCGGCCGGTAGCGGTGTATGCACAAGATTTCACAGTACTGGGCGGTTCTTTAGGAGAGATGCATGCGAAGAAGATATGCAAGGTTATGGATTTGGCGATGAAGGTAGGGATGCCGATAATAGGGTTAAACGACTCGGGTGGTGCGCGGATACAAGAGGGGGTAGATGCTTTAAGCGGGTATGGGCAAATTTTCTTCCGGAACACGTTGGCATCGGGCGTAGTACCGCAGATTGCGGCTATAATGGGGCCGTGTGCAGGGGGAGCGGTATATTCACCTGCGCTTATGGACTTTATTTTCATGGT
>NZ_JAKKUR010000001.1 GCF_021890735.1 Thermanaeromonas sp. | reverse complement strand
TTAGCAAAGCACCTCCGATATTGATTAAGAGGTTGGCCAAGGCTGTACGCTGGGCCGCACGAGAGGAAAACAAAGCAGCTATCAAAGCCGTACTACAGGTGCCTATATTAGCACCGAGAACTATGCTCAAGGCGCCGGGCATGGTAACTACTCCTTCGGCGGTCAGTACCATGGTTATTCCTGTAACAGCGCTGCTGGAGTGAAGGAAGGCAGTAAAGACCATCCCTGCCAGTAAAGCCTGCCAAGGGGAGGTGCCCAAGGCGGTTAAAAGCCCGGGCAAACTCGTACTATGCTTTAAGGGTGCCGAAGCCCAACACAAAAGGTAGAGGGAGGAAAATATAAGTCCGCAGCCCAGCAGGCTTAAGCCCACTGGCCGGGAGAAACGCAGGATGAGAAAAAGGAAACCCGAGATTACGGCCGGCCAGGCCAGGGTTTGCAGGTTAAAGGCCAGGAGATGGACGGTCAAACAAGTTCCTACATTGGCACCCAAGACCAGGCTTAAGCCTTGATAAAAGGAGATTGTTTTGCTGTCTACCATACCTACGATCAACACCGTGGTGGCCGTGCTGGATTGCACCAGGGCCGTAGCTAAGGTTCCCCAGAAGAAGCCCTTCCAGGGGTTATCGGTGGCCCTTTGCAAAAGCCTTTCCAGGCGGCTGTGACTTAAAGAGACGAGGCCGGAGCGTAATAAATTAACCCCCAATAAAAGTAGCCCTATGCCTGCGGTAAGCCCGAAAAGTATTTTCCCCATGGTTCGTCCCCCTTTGAATTGCCCCAACCGTACAAGACTCTACGGTGGATTTTTTTGTTTTAGACCTGGACTTTGTGTGAAACCAAGAGGATTTTGAGGCTCAAAGGAGAATAAAAAGTTACAGTTTGGATTTATAAAGAGGTGAAAAGTATGGAGCCCCGCGAGTTATCCAGCATAATGGCTCAAAATTGGGATTTGCTTAAGCGCGTAGAGAGAAGAAGCGGTGTGGACGTAAAAAATTGCTATCAATGCGGCAAATGTTCGGCCGGCTGTCCCATGGCCTTCGCTATGGACTACGTTCCCCGGCAGATAATACGCTTGCTACAGCTGGGTTTTGTTGATGAAGCTTTAAGGAGCCGGACTATATGGATATGCGCACATTGCCAGACGTGCTATACGCGTTGTCCTAAAGAGGTAGACCTGCCGCGGCTTATGGAAGCTTTGCGCCAGGAGGCTGGCCGTGCGGGCCTGGTAACGGATAAGAAGGTACACCTTTTCGACCGAGCCTTCTTAGGTTCTGTGGAACGTTACGGAAGGGTGCACGAGATGGGGCTTATAGTGCAGTTTAACCTCCAGTCTGGCCAGCCCTTCAAGGATGCCGGATTGGCTCCCGCCCTATTTTTGAACGGTAAAATAAGCCCTTTCCCTTCCCGGATTAAGGATAGCGCGGCAGTTAAAGCCATCTTCCAAAGGGTGCGCTCCCGAGGAGGTGCTGAGCATTGAAGTACGCCTATTACCCCGGGTGTTCCCTTCACGCCACAGCAGTGGAATACGATATCTCTGCCAGGTTGGTGGCCAAGCATCTGGGCTTGGAGCTATGGGAGATCCCGGAATGGAACTGTTGTGGAGCCTCGGCAGCTCATAATACCGATCATCTCCTGGCCCTTGCCCTTCCGGCTAGGAATCTGGCCATTGCCGAAAGGGAGGGCCTGGATGTGGCCGTTCCTTGTGCTGCTTGCTTTAACCGGCTAAAGGCTTCCCAAGTGGCGGTACGCGGGTCAGAAGAGATGCGCAACACTATCAAAGAAATAATCGGGATGGATTACCAGGGACGGGTCGAAGTGCGGGCTTTTTTGGATGTTGTGGTGAACGGAGTGGGATTGGAAAAAATCCAGGGCTTGGTAACCCGGCCCCTTACGGGGCTTAAAGTAGCAGCCTATTACGGGTGCCTTCTGGTGAGGCCACCGGGGCTTACGGGATTTGATGACCCTGAGGATCCGCAGACTATGGACCGGCTGGTGGAAGCCTTGGGAGCTACGCCGGTACCCTGGGCTTTTAAGACCGAGTGCTGCAGCGCTAGCCTTGCTACATCACGGACGGATATAGGGCTGTGGCCCATCTTCCGGATTTTAAAACATGCCAAGGCCAGTGGCGCAGATTGTATAGCCGTGGCCTGTCCGCTATGTTTTCTTAATCTCGACATGCGTCAAGGGGAGGCCAAGCGCCGATTCCAGGAGAGCCTTGATATTCCTATATTCTACTTTACCGAACTTATAGGGATAGCACTGGGTTACCCGCCCAAGGAGTTAGGCTTGTCCAAGCATTTTGTTAACCCGTTACCCTTATTAGAGAGCAAGGAGATTTTACGACATCCTGCAACGAGGAGGGAGACGGCTTGAAGCGGGTAGGGGTATTCGTTTGCCACTGCGGGACAAATATTGCTTCGGTGGTGGATGTTAAGCGGGTAGCAGAGGCGGCCCGGAGCTTTCCCGGTGTAGTTTTTGCTACTGATTACCAGTATATGTGTTCGGACCCCGGTCAGGAGCTTATTCGTAAGACCATTAAGGAACAGCGCTTGAACCGCGTAGTGGTAGCCTCTTGCACCCCCAGGCTGCACGAACCCACCTTTCGTAAAACCCTGGAAAGTGCGGGGCTAAATCCCTACCTCTTAGAGATGGCCAATATCCGTGAACAGTGTGCGTGGGTTCATGCCAAGGACAAAGAAGGAGCTACAATAAAGGCTATAGAATTGGTACGCGTAGCTGTGGCCAAGGCTTGCCTCAATGCGCCCCTTAAACCCAGTACCATCCCCATTACCAAGCGGGCCTTAGTAATAGGGGCTGGCATAGCGGGTATGCAGGCGGCTTTAGATATTGCCGATGCAGGATATGAGGTGGTCCTCCTGGACCGTGAGCCTACCATAGGGGGGAACATGGTCAAGCTGGATAAGACGTTCCCTACCCTTGATTGTTCTGCCTGAATAAGCACGCCTAAGATGGTTGCTGCGGCGCAGCACCCTCAAATTCAGGTTATAACCTATGCTGAGGTGGAACAGGTAGCGGGGTACGTAGGTAATTTCCAGGTAACGATCCGCAAGAAAGCCCGTATGGTGGACGCTACCAAGTGTACGGGTTGTGGTACGTGCTGGGAGAAGTGTCCGACTAAGGTGGACAGTGAGTTTGATTTAGGCTTGGGCAAGCGTAAGGCCATATATATACCTTTTCCGCAGGCCGTTCCCGCCGTGCCGGTTATCGACAAGGAGCACTGCCGCCAGTTCACCAAGGGGAAGTGCGGGGTATGCCAGAAGGTTTGTCCTACAAAGGCGATAGACTACGAGCAGCAGGATGAGGTAGTCACGGAAAGCTTCGGGGCCATCGTTGTAGCTACGGGCTATGAACTTTTCCCTTGGGAGCAAGTATACGGAGAGTACGGTTATGGCCGCTACCCAGACGTCATCACCGGTATGCATTTTGAACGTATGAACAGCGCCTCTGGCCCCACAGGCGGTAAGATCGTACGGCCCTCAGACGGTAAGGAGCCTAAGACTGTAGTATTTATCAAATGCGTAGGTTCGCGTGATGAGGCTAAGGGTAAAAGTTACTGTTCCCGGGCGTGCTGTATGTATACGGCCAAACATGCCCACCAGGTGCTAGAGAAGATACCGGGCGCCCAGGCTATTGTATTCTACATGGACGTCCGTACACCGGGCAAGGCTTATGAAGAATTCTATTCGCGGACCGTCCACGAAGGAGCAGTATACGTTCGAGGTCGGGTAAGCCGTATCTATCAGGAAGGAGACAAACTTATCGTCTGCGGCGAGGATACCCTGTTAGGTAGGCAGGTCACGGTGGCTGCGGACCTGGTGGTTCTGGCCACAGCTATGGTGCCCAGTCGCGGATGGGAAGAATTGGCCAAGATGTTGGGGTTGGCCACGGATAAGGACGGCTTTTTCCAGGAAGCCCATCCTAAACTGCGTCCGGTGGAAACCTATACGGCAGGAGTGTTCATAGCGGGGGCTTGTCAGGGGCCCAAGGATATACCGGATACAGTGGCCCAGGCTAGTGGCGCGGCAGTGAAGGTGTGCCAGCTTTTAAGCAAAGATGAGATGGCTACCGATCCCATGATCTCTACGGTGGACGAAAATTTATGTTCGGGTTGCGGCCTTTGCCAGCCTGTCTGCCCATATAAGGCCATCGATATGAAGACCATTACCGAAAGGGTGGCAGGTAAGACCGTAGCCCGCCGGGTAGCCAGTGTCAATATGGGATTATGCCAAGGTTGCGGCTCCTGCACCGTTGTATGCAGGTCTGGTGCCCTGAACCTGCGCGGGTTTACCAACGAGCAGATACTAGCGGAGGTGGATGCAGCATGTCTGTAAATCAAGAGGCCAGTCGTTGGGAGCCTAAGATAATTGCTTTCTGTTGCCACTGGTGCGCATATGCTGGCGCGGACCTGGCAGGGCTAAACCGTCTTAGTTATCCGGCCAATGTCCGCATTATACGGGTACCTTGTTCTGGGAGGGTAAATCCGCAATTTGTTCTCCGTGCCTTCCAACGCGGAGCGGATGGTGTGCTGGTGGCCGGTTGACACCCGGGCGACTGCCACTATGTTAGTGGCAATTATCACGCCCGCCGGCGGTTGCTGGTGTTAGAGCGTGTTCTAGAATTTATAGGCATTGAGCCCGCTCGGTTTAGGGTGCGCTGGGTTTCGGGCTCGGAAGGCCCTCGTTTTGCAGAAATAATTACCCAAATGACCGAAGAGATCAGGGCATTAGGCCCCAATAGGAAGCTGAGGGATGTGGTATGAACAAGATCACCGAAAGGATGCGGGAACGCGCCCAGGAGCTCCTTGCCAAAGGTGAGGTTGAATGGGTTATCGGTTGGGAGAAGGGTTCTTTATGGTATCATTCTTCGCCGGCTTTCGTACGCCGTCCGGAGGAAGTGGAGCGCTTAATTTGGGATGATTTTTGCGCCAACAATTTGGCCAAGTATCTCCTGGATTTTACCCAGCTGGAGGGGAAAGTAGCGCTGTTCGTAAAAGGATGCGATTCGAAGGGTATAAACAGGCTCCTGCAGGACCAGCAGATAGAGAGGGAGAAAGTATATATCATCGGTATCACATGTCCCGGGGTGCGGGATGCTCGTAAGGCCCGGGGGAAAGGCCCGGAGGCCTTGGAAACGATTGACTTAGAAGAAAGATGTACTTTTTGTACCCGTCCGGAACCTGTGATTTTTGACGAGATCATCAATACAGGCGAGAAGTTACCCGGTAGAGGGGAAAAGGAGCCCCGGGACCGCTTTACGGAAGTAGAACGCTTACTGGCTTTAAGTCCTGATGAACGTTATGAGTTTTGGGCAAAGCAGTATGAACGGTGCTTGCGCTGTTACGCTTGCCGCAACGTGTGCCCGGCGTGCAACTGCCGGGAGTGCATCTTCGATCGTTCCCAATCCGGTTGGTGCAGCAAGCGCATAGTTAAAACTGAAAATGAATTTTACGGTTTAACCCGGGCATTGCATGTGGCGGGACGCTGTATTGAGTGCGGGGAGTGCGAGCGGGTATGCCCGGTGGGGATTCCCATCATGAGCCTGCACAGGAAGATAATCAAAGATCTTAACGAACTCTTCGGACCGTATGAAGCCGGCCTGGATACGGAAACCCCGCCACCTTTGGGTACCTACCGGACAGAGGATCCTGATTACTTTGTCTAGAGGGAGGTGCTGAAATGTTAAAGGTTAAAAGAGATAAATTACCCCAAGTTTTATCTGTATGGTCGGAGGAGGCTGTGGTATATACTCCCCAGGAAGAGGACGGTGTCAGCACCTTCCGCCCCTGGACCGGGCAGGCAGAAGTAACTTTTAAACCCGGAAGCACAGTTTTGCCGCCCAAGGAGTTATTTTTCCCGCGTACGGAAGAAATGTACCGATACCGTGTAGAAGGCCAGGCGGCTTTTTTAGAGGAGCTTTCTCTTCCCCAACAAAAGTGCGTGCTGGTCGGGGTGCGCTCTTGCGACGCACGGAGTCTTTTGCTTTTAGACGACGTTTTCCTTACCAAAGGGTATGTGGATGAATTCTACCGCCGGAGGCGGGAGAATACCTTGGTAGTAGCCCTGGCCTGCCGGGAAGCACTAGATACTTGCTTTTGCACCTCCTTAGGCGTCGACCCGGCCCGGGCCGAGGGAGTGGATATCCAGGCCTGGGAGAAAGACGACGGGTACCTCTTGCAAGCCACCAGTGAAAGGGGCAAGGCTCTTCTGGATAAGGTAGGAACTCTATTGACCGAGGTATCTGAGGAACCTCCTGCTGGGGCTCGTCCTTCGTTGGAGGTAGACCCGGAAGGGGTTACGGAAAAGCTCCAAAGGATGTTTGAGCATCCCTTCTGGGATGACCTGTGGCACAAATGTGTAGGTTGTGCGGCCTGTACCTTTCTCTGCCCCACCTGTCACTGTTTCGACATTCAGAGCGAAAACCGGGGCAATGAGGGTTTTAAATTTAGGTGCTGGGATTCATGTATGTTTGCAGAGTACACCCGCATG
Organism: Thermanaeromonas sp.; assembly: GCF_021890735.1. Lineage (GTDB taxonomy): Bacteria > Bacillota > DSM-521 > Neomoorellales > Neomoorellaceae > Thermanaeromonas. Next base: position 99,288 of record NZ_JAKKUR010000001.1, on the reverse strand, counting down.
GCCGGCGGCCATAATCCCCGACCGACAAGGAAAGAACGGGTACGCAACCGCATTTTACACAAGCTCCGGTACTTCCCCGAGCGCTATGGTAAGCTGGGTTGCGTGGGATGTGGCCGTTGCTTGGAACGCTGTCCGGTGCATATGGATATCACCAAAATAATCCAGGCCATAAAGGAGGTGGCCTTGGATGGCTGAAAGTTTTAGAAACGGGAATCCTTTGGTACCGCAGCTCGGCCGGATCATAAACATCGTTGAGGAGACGCCGGATATAAAGACTTTTTATATAACTACCGACCAAGGTAAACCATTTACTCCTTTACCTGGCCAGCTAGCTATGTTATCATTATTAAACGTGGGAGAAGCCATGTTTTCTATTACTTCGCAGGGGCCTGAACACCTGGAGATTTCTATTAAAAAAGTGGGCACCCTGACGGAGGCCTTTCATGAAGCTGAGGTAGGCCAGACCGTTGGCATACGGGGTCCGTATGGCAACGGGTTCCCCCTGGAAATGTTTTACGGTAAAGACGTTCTCTTCATCGGCGGCGGTATAGGGCTGGCCCCGGTACGCTCCCTGATCAATTACTGTATTGAACACCGTGATAAATTTGGGCATTTGTGGATCATCTACGGGGCCCGCTCACCGGCTGACCTGTGCTTTAAGAAGGATCTTTTTGAAAACTGGCCTAAAGTGGAGAATTGCCGTGTAGACGTCACAGTAGACAAAGGAGACGACACCTGGACCGGGCACGAAGGTTTTGTTCCCGCCTTTGTGGAGGAGCTTAAGCCTACGCCTCAAGGCAGGGTAGCGGTAACTTGCGGGCCGCCCATAATGATTAAGTTTGTCCTGCAGGTACTGGAGAAGTTGGGCTTCAAAGACGACCAGATTGTTACCACCCTGGAGATGCGCATGAAGTGCGGTATCGGAAAATGCGGGCGGTGCAACTTGGGAAGCAAATACGTATGTCTGGACGGCCCGGTGTTCACTTTGGCGCAGCTTAAGGAGTTGCCCAATGAGTACTGATCTGCATGTCCATGGCTTGGGACATATCGGTCCGCCTCATACGATAGAACGGCTGTGGCCTTATGTTGAAGCGGCTCAAAAGCAGGGCTTGAGAGAACTCGGTTTTGCCGAGCACGATGAATACCTCTACGGCCTGGATTTTAAGGTTTTTGAAGAGTTACGCCGGTTATCTCCTATAGAAATAAAGAGGGGGCTGGAGGTTAGCTTCCGGCCTGACAGGTGTGATTTAGAGACTGTTGCCTCCCGCCCCTGGGATTACCTTATCGCTTCTGTTCACGATATTGGGGCTTGGGGGTTTGACAGCCCGGGCGGAGAGGCCTTTTATGCTGATTGGGATATGGACGAGCTTTACAGTGTTTATTTTGAACTGGTTGCCCGGGCTGCTTCCAGCGGTTTTTTCCAGATAATTGGGCACTTAGATCTGATAAAGTTATACGGACATAGGCCGCGAAGGCCTGTGGTGGAGCTGGCTGAGCCTGCCCTTAGGGTTGTCGCCCGGGCCGGTGTGGCAGTGGAGGTAAATACTGCAGGATTGTACAAGCTGGTGGGAGAAATATACCCTTCGGTGGAGCTGTTGGAGCGCTGCTTTGAGCTTAACATTCCGGTAACCGTGTCTTCGGATGCTCATAGTCCGGAGGAGGTGGGTAGAAGCCGGGAGAAAGCCATTCGCCTACTCAAAAGAATAGGTTATACCAAACTTGTGACCTTTAGGGAGAGAAGAAGGGAAGTTATAGCATTAGAGTAGCACAAATAGGTTGGGAGATTGTGCTCTAAGGGACATCTAACACACACGGTAAGGGTGGCAGAGGATACTCTACAGCTTCCATAGAGGAGCTGAAAACAAGTAACATACATGGTGTGGGCTCTAAGGGGAGTAGCCGCCGGGACTCATACAGAACGACCCGGTACCAGGATCCGTCAGCACGGCGTATATGGCCCGGATCCGGTTTACATAAGGGCGAGACCTTACCGCCCAAGTTAGGGGGGGGAGGTCTCTTAATTTTTTCAGGTAAGATTTGAGATTTTTAAGAAGTTCCTGTGAAGCTTATGATTAATCGGGGGTGAAGGTGTATGGCAGATATAGTCTTGCTCGTTATCAGCCTCGGAATCATCTTACTCGGAGCAGAAGTGTTCACTAATGGTGTGGAATGGTTGGGCAAAAAACTCAACCTCGGTGAAGGAGCTGTGGGCAGCATACTTGCAGCCGTGGGGACTGCCCTCCCCGAGAGCATGATCCCGGTGGTAGCCATCCTGTTTGGAGGCGGTCACGTAGGAGAAGAGGTAGGTATCGGGGCTATTTTAGGAGCACCTTTTATGCTTAGTACTTTAGCCTTTTTCATTGTAGGTCTCGCCGTAATTGCCTACCGGGGCAGGCGCCATGATTTTCCCCGCATGCGCATTAATACAGTGATCATGGGGCGGGACCTGGCCTTCTTTTTGCTTGTTTATGCTGTAGCTATCCTGGCTGCCCTATTAAAAACACATCTATGGAAGCAGATAATAGCCATTTTCCTCGCCATAGCCTACTTTGTTTACGCCTATCTTACCGTAACCCGGGAAAGCGGCAATAACGAAGAAGAGGAGTTACACCCGCTTTATTTTGCGCGGCGTAGCGAAGACCCTGCCTTAGGGTTGGTCGTATTTCAGGTTTTAGTAGCCCTGGGATTGATTATAGGAGGGGCGCGCATTTTTGTCAGAGGCGTGGAGCATTTATCTAACCTGTTAGGTGTACCGGCCTTTGTATTATCCCTCATCATAGCACCGATAGCTACAGAGCTTCCCGAGAAGTTTAATAGTATCATCTGGATAGGTAGGGGGAAGGATACCTTAGCTTTGGGTAACATTACGGGGGCCATGGTTTTCCAAAGTTCCCTCCTGCCTGCACTGGGAATAACCATGACCAGTTGGGACCTTACTGTTGGTGCGATGATCAGTGCGGTTCTAGCCATTCTTTCAGCAGGGGCTGTATACCTGCAGATCCGCTGGAAGAAACATTTAACGCCGTATACCCTTATGGGCGGTGGGGCATTTTACCTGATATTTGTAGTCTTGGTTTTTGCCGGAGTTATAAGATAAGTAGCGGAAATCAGAGGCGGCTCTCCCTTAATTATATATTTGCGCATAGTACAGCCCGGGATGACCGGGCTTTTTCTTTATGGCCTGTAATGGGGAAAGCCGAGTTGACAGCACGGATAACGAAAGTTAGAATGGAATCGACTAGATTGATAACTATTATTGATTTTAAGCCTGTGCGGGTGATTATATGAAGCGGGTAATCAGGCGTATGACCAAACAAAAGAGGCTGATATTGGAGATTCTGCGCAGTACAAAGTCCCACCCCACAGCCGACTGGATTTACGACCAAGCCCGCAAGGTGCTCCCGAGCATAAGCCTGGGTACAGTTTACAGGAATCTGGCCATTCTTAAGGAAGATGGGCAGATCATGGAGTTAAGTTACGGTAGCACTTACAGCCGGTATGACGGTAACCCTGAAAACCACTATCATTTCGTGTGCTTGAAATGCGGCCGGGTGGAGGATGTGGATATACCAGTGCGCGGTGAGCTGGAAAGGGAGGTAGAGAAAACCGGGGTAGGCGATGTTTATTACCACAGATTAGAATTTTATGGCTTGTGCGCGCATTGCCGGAGTAGCAGGACAGATAAGCCCGGAGGAGCGGGGGAGGATAGTAGGTGAAGGAAGCCTGGAAGTATCTGAAGCAGATACCTGTTTTTGCCGATCTGGAGGAGGAAGACCTTAAGAAGATCGCTGGCCTAGCTCTGACCAGGCGGTACCCTAAGAATGCCTATATTTTCTTCGAAGGAGAGCCGGGGAAGGCGTTTTACTTTGTTAAATCAGGAGCCATTAAACTTTTCCAGGTATTAGAGGACGGACGGGAAAAAATTCTCCATTTTGTTCGGGAAGGGGAGATTTTTGCCGAAGTTGTCCTTTTCGACGGGGGTCCTTATCCTGCTACTGCCCAGGCTTTGGAGGATACTGAAGTAGGTTATATCCGGAACGAAGATATGGAAGAACTGTTGCGCCGGCATGGTGAGATAGCAGTAAAGATTATTAAAGTGATGAGCCGGAGGTTAAGACAAGCTCAGCTCCATATCCGGGATTTAGCCCTCAAGGGAGCTTACGGCCGGCTGGCTAGTATGTTGCTTAATCTTGCCGAGGAATACGGGGAGAAGGAAGACGATGGAGTGACCATTGTCTTGTCCTTAAGCCAGCAAGAAATAGCAAATCTAATAGGCGCCTCCAGAGAGACCGTCGCCAGGATTTTAGGAGAATTTAAGCGCCTAGGAGCTATTAAAGTAGAGAGGCAGCGGATAACCGTCCTACGGCCGGAACTTCTTAAAGATTGGGTTTAAAGATTCACCCGTTGGGAATAATATTTTTGCACTCTAGACCCAGAAAGTTACTTTTTAACCCATAGTACTTGCGAAAATACCTAAAGGTATTATAGAATAAAGAACAAAGATTAAGTTTTGCACCTAGGAGGCGGCGATTATGAACCACGAAAGCGAACTCAGCGTATATCCAGAGCTTAACCCGGAAAACTGGCTTGAGCGCCTGAAATGGTTGGGTATCAATGTAGAGAAGGTAGCAGAAGATAAGAATTAAAACAGACATCCAGCGTAGGGCCCCGTTGTTAACGGGGTTTTTATTTTGGTGTTAGTGAGATTCCTGGTCTTAGGCATTTAAGACGTGCGGCCATTCGGAGCAAAAACCTTCGTCCGCAGTTAGCGGATAAAAAGGGAAAGTTAGGCGGGCCAAGGATAAATGCTCTCTATTGACAGCGTAAATTACACACAGTACAATAGAAACAGTCACAGGACCTAGGGGGTGAGAGGGATGCCACTTTATGAGTTTCAGTGCAAGGATTGCGGGGAAAAGTTTTCGGTTCGGGTTTCCTGGCAAGAAAAGGATAAAGCGACTTGCCCTTCCTGTAAAGGCCGGAACTTAAAGCAGCTCTTTAGCGGTATAACCATACTGGGTGGCAGCTCTAAGGTTGGCGGCTGCAGCACTCCCGCGGGTAGTCCCTTTAGCTGAGCGTAGTTTTACAGGGCCGTGGGCCCTGTGAGATAAGTGAGCCCCTTGGAATCAAGGGGCGTTTTATTTTTTTGAGCAAGGCGTTCTTCTTGCCACTTAGGTAAGTACGTTGTAAAATCCTTGGTGGTAAGCCTTTGAGGAAGGGGTTGTATACTGGTGGGTTTCATGAGCAATTTGAGGAACTTGAGCAGGAAGCGACCTGTACTTGGCATAGCATTAACAGTAATCATTAGTTTAGGACTCATTGCCAGCTATGTGTTTTGGGCCCTTCCCTCCAGTAACTCCGCAAATACAGGCCAGGCGACTAGTGAACTGGAAAGCCAGGTTGAGGCTTGGCAGAAGGCAGCCCAGCAACAGATAAAACAGACAGAGGAAGAAGTTAAGGAACTGGAAAAGCAGGTTCAGGAGAAGCCGGAGGATGCCGGTTTGTGGCTAAAGTTGGGCGATGGACATTATACGCTGGGGTCTCTATATCTTCTTACCGGTAATGACACGGCTAAGGCAGAAACTGCTTTTAAGGGAGCCTTGGCAAGTTACCAAAAGGTACAAGAACTTAATCCCCAGGAAAAAGGGGTTTACCTAAGGCTGGCCAAAACAGCGGTTTTTTTGGGAGATAATAACCTGGCGGAAGCTAACTACCGCCAGGCCGTCGCTGCAGATCCCAAGGACAATAGTGCCAGGATGTCCTACGCCATGTTTTTGGCCTGGGTGAAGTCCGACTACCAAGGAGCTATAAATCAATGGCAAGAGATATTGAATAACAATCCGGACGAAGAAACTGCCGAACACGTCCGGGAGATGATAAAACAAGCCCAGGAAATGGCCCAGAAAAGCTCCGGACAAGGGAACGAGTAAAGTTTAGCTGCTTTGTTTAGCCAGCGAAGGAGAAGGAAGGGTTAAGTTGCTTAAGCGGTCCAGGAAGTGCTGGAAACGTTTGCGTATATTTAAGTTCAAGGCCCACAGTATGGCGGCATGCTTTTTAACCAGTCCGAGGCGGCGCGAGATGGAGCTTAAAGAATAGAATTCCTGCCAGGCCCAGTTGAAACCTTCTTGAAGGGTTTTGGGGCTCATACGTTTGGGCTCAAAGACTACTTTGTTTATGGTATACTCGCTCCAATCATTACTCAATATCCGGTGTTCTTTTTCCAGTTTTTGACGGAGAGGGGTACCGGGAAAGGGGGTTAGGATACCGAACTGAGCTGCTTCTAACCTGTTTTCCTGGGCGAATTTTACCGTACGCTCGAAGATACTTTCATCGTCTTCGTCAAAGCCGAAAATGAAAGCTCCTTCAATGGCGATACCGTGGTCGTGGATCCTTTTTATGGCTGCACTGTATTCCTCAACCTTATTAAAGGATTTCCCGACTGCGGCAAGGTTATCGGGGGAAAGGGATTCAAAGCCAATAAACAACCCGATACAGCCGCTCTCCGCAGCCAGGCGCAGGAGATCTTCATCCCTTGCTATATTAAGAGACCCCTGGCTAAACCACTTAATCTTAAGGGGAGCGAGGGCCTTAAACAAGCGTTTAGCGTAAGAAGGATTTCCTATGAGATTGTCGTCTACAAAGGCAATAACTTCGCCTTCCAGAGTTTTTACTTCATTTACCACTTCTTCCACCGGCCGGAAGCGGAAGCGGCGACCGAAAAACTGGCTTACGGTACAGAAGGAGCAGGAATGGGGGCATCCCCGTGTAGTCTGAAGAGTGTCGGGGACAAGGTAGCGGCCCCGATCCAAAAGGTCCCGGCGGGCAACCGCCATATTTCTTAGCGGGGTTATTTTTTCCTGGCGGTAGAAGGGCTTTAACTCACCGCGAGATAAATCTTCCAGCAGGAGGGGCCAAGTAATTTCAGCTTCACCGATGACTACTGCATCGGCGTGCATCTTGGCTTCGTCGGGGAGGGTGGAGGGGTGCATGCCCCCGAGGACTACCGGTATCCCACGGCTCCGGAAAGCATCGGCGATGGTGTATGCTCTCGGGGCCAGGGCGGTCATGGCCGATATGCCTACTAAGTCGTATTTTTCTTCCCAATCGATATCCGTGACGCTTTCATCTATTACTATGACCTCATGTTCTGGCGGGGTCAAAGCAGCTAGTGTGATCAGGTTTAAAGGTGGAAAAATAGATTTTTCCTTTTCGCTTTTCCACAAGGGATCTTCCCAGGCTGGAGCAATTAAGGCTATCTTCATATTCTAGATTCCCCCTCGGTAAGTTAGTTTTCCCCGCCAGGCGAACTTTACATGTGTTGGATGTTATGATAAAAATTCGTTAGTGTGCAGAAAATTCCTGCTAAAGAAAGGGGAACAGGGGTGTATTTTTTAGGCATCGACCTGGGTGGTACCAGTATAAAGGGGGGAATTGTAGATAAGGAAGGGCGCATTTTGGCCCAGGGGCAAGTCCCTACTAAAGCTCAAGATGGAGCGGAAGTAGTTTTAGCCCAGATGGCAACCTTGACCGAAGTACTCAAGGTCACTGCAGGTATAAAGGAAAGCGAGCTCCAGGGGGCAGGCGTGGGTATTCCTGGTTCAGTAGATGTGGAAAAAGGCTTAGTAAGGCTAGCCCCCAACCTTCACTGGTCCAACTTCCCGTTAAAAGAGAAAATGGAAAAGGTCCTGGGGATTCCGGTGTCCCTAGATAATGATGCCCATGTCGCTGCTTTAGGGGAAATGTGGCAAGGGGCCGGCCGGAACTACAAGGATATTTTGATGGTTACCATTGGTACGGGTATAGGCTCCGCGGTAATATTAGACGGCGAAGTCCGCCGGGGTTTTTGGGGTTACGGAGCCGAGTTGGGACATGTTAAGGTAGATCCCGAGGGCGCCCTATGTCAGTGTGGAGGTCGGGGTTGTCTGGAAACGCTGGCTTCAGCCACGGCCATAGTCCACCAGGTAGAGCGTGAATTGAAAAGAGGGCGGCCTTCTTCATTACAACATAAACCGGGCTTGGAGGCCAAGGATGTTTTACTTGCGGCCCGCGAGGGCGACGAGCTGGCTCTGGAAGTAGTAAATAGGGCGGCAAGTTACCTGGGAATAGCCCTGGCCAATGCCGTCTTTCTTTTAGGGCCGGAAGTGGTTATTATAGGAGGGGGGGTGGCTCAGGCGGGAGAGGTGATTTTAAAGCCTCTTAAGGAGAGGTTTGTTGAGGCTTTAGGCCCGTGGCAGATAAGGCCGTTACCCTTGCTTGCGGCCCGTCTGGGCAATAAAGCCGGGTTTGTAGGAGCGGCCTATTTAGCCTTAAGCCTCTTGGAAAAGGGGTGTAATGAATAGACCTACTGCAGGGGAAGGCCGCTGGCGGTTTGTAGTTCTACTTTATCGGTATCGAGGTACATGCGTTGCCAGACTCCCCTTACAGGTCCGTACCTGAAACCGTGGCGGAGGTAAAAGTGGATGGCACGGTAATTACGGGCTCCCACCCACAAGCCGATACGTCTATGTTTTCTAGAATATAGAAAACGAATGCCACAGTGCAGGAGGAGGCTACCCGCACCCCTACCCTGAAATTCCCGGGTAACTACTAGTTCATGGATTTCGCCGATCCTTTTGTCGTCCAAATCCCTCCAGTCCGGATCGGTACATATAAACCCCCGGGGTAGCTCCGAGTGCAGCAAGAGGAAAAACCCTCCCCGGCTCCGGTGGAAGAGCCACTTGAGGTAATGCCAGATGTCCTGCGTGGTCGTGTAAGCATATTCCGGTATGGTGGCGTAGCCGGAAAGATAAATATCGGTAAGGGCATGGCGCATTCTATTAAACTGAGCCGCTTCGGTAAGGCAGATTACTTCCATAATCACTCAATGTTTATAATACCACGCGCTCCACAAAGATTAAACGCAAGAGTACTGCCTTGAAAGGTGGTGGAAACCGTGCAGGTGCCGGGAAATTTTTGGCCCTGCGGTATCGGCAGCTTACCTTTTAAAGAGCCCGAGCCTGCGCTGGAGCTAATTTTTAAAAGCATGCCTCAGATCCCCCATTGGCCGCAGTTACCCAAGAGGGGACGGGTGGAGCATTTTGTATACCAGAGCCTAGCTCCTTTGGTACGGTTGGGGCTGATTGTAGTACCCGAGGGTGAGGGGTTGCCTTACTTTAATACCAGGGCTTCAGATTGGCCGGAGAAGCTTACTCAATTTTATACGCTACTTTTGGATGCCGCTTCGGGACACTCCCGGGCCTTAGAGTACTTTGCCATCCCTAGGGAGGCCGGCCGGGGTTTTTATGCTTTTGTTGAGTTCCTGTCGCGTGAAGGAACAGGGCAAGCTTTATTTCTTAAAGGACAGGTGGCCGGCCCTTTAACAGCGGGATTATACTTAACCGATGCCGAGGGACGTTACGCGTTTTATGACCCTCAGCTCCGGGATTTAATCGTAAAAACTACGGCTATGCAGGCACGCTGGCAGGCCAAGGTTTTAGGAACAAGGGGCCTACCGGCCATAATCTTTGTGGATGACCCGGCTTTATCCGCCTACGGTACCTCGACCCACGTAGCCTTAAACCGGGAGGAAGTGATAGAAGCTTTAAAAGAGGTGGCTTTAGAAATTATCAACGCCCCGGGGATCCCCGGAGCACACTCCTGCAGCGGCGTAGACTGGTCCATTTTTATGGTATCCGGTTTCCGGATAATAAGCTTCGATGCCTATAACTATTTTGAGAGCCTAAAGGTGTATGCTTCCCAGGTCGAGGATTTTCTTAATGAAGGAGGGACCCTGGCGTGGGGTATCGTACCCACCTATGAGAAGGCCTGGGAAGAAAGTTGTGCCACCTTGTGCGCTCTCCTCAAAAATTATATCGAGGAACTGGTGAAAAGGGGAGTAAACTCTAGCCGCCTTTACCGGCAAGGATTGGTAACTCCTTCTTGCGGTACCGGTGTACTAGATGAAGAATTGGCTAGACGGGTCTACCAACTTACATTTGAGGTCGCGGAAGCAATGGCTGGGGAATAACTGTACGAGTTTTTAAACCGAGCATGAGAAAACTCCCTCCCTTGCTTTATTTAAAAGTCTGGAGGGAGTTTTTTATTTTTCCTTGGCAGGAATTTTCCTCCTGGTGAAGAATATATGTGGTGGAAAGTGGTTGATAGTGGTGAAATAGGGAAAGAAAGTGGGGCCCGGGTCCTTGTTTATCGGAGAGTATTACCACACCATAGATGAAAAGGGTCGCCTCATCATCCCGGCCCGCTTCCGCGAGGGGCTGGGAGACCGGTTTATTGTTACGAAGGGCCTGGATAATTGTCTCTTCGTTTATCCCCGTAAAAACTGGGAGGAGATAGAACAGAAGCTCAGATCCTGGCCTCTCACCAGAGCTGATGCCCGGGCTTTTATGCGCTTTTTTTTCTCCGGAGCTACGGAATGTGAGTTCGACCGCCAGGGGAGAATATTGCTGCCGGCAAGCCTAAGGGAATATGCCCGCTTAGAAAAGGAAGTGGTCATCGCCGGGGTTTCTACCCGCGTAGAAATTTGGAGCCGGGAGCTATGGGAGAAATATTTGGCGGAGACTGCCGCCCAGTACGAAGCTCTAGCGGAGAAGATGGGTGATTTAGGCTTTTAGAATGGGGTGTCTTATCCTACTTGAATTTTGTTCATAAACCTGTTCTTTTGTCGGAGGTTTTGCGTTTCCTCGATCCCAGGCCAGGTGAGATTTTTATAGATGCTACCGTGGGCGGTGGGGGGCATGCGTATGCTCTCTTGGAGCGTCTGCAGCCCGGAGGCTTCCTTATAGGCCTGGACCGGGATGAAGAGGCCGTACATGCAGCCGGCCTAAAACTTAAACCCTTCGAGGGGAGGTTTAAACTCTTTCACGCTAACTTTAGCTCGTTATCCTCTATCCTGGAGGTAGAAGGGTTAAAGGGAGCCGATGGCTTGCTTTTCGATTTAGGAGTGTCTTCTTATCACCTGGAAAATGCAGAGCGCGGGTTCACCTATCAGGTTGACGCTCCCCTGGATATGCGCATGGACCGCCGGCAGGAACTAACAGCAGCGGAAATCGTAAATACCTGGCCGGAGGAGGAACTGACCCGTATCTTAAAGGAGTACGGTGAAGAACGCTGGGCGGCGCGTATAGCCCACTTCATAGTTAGGGCCCGCGAGAAAAGACCTATATTGAGCACCTTGCAGCTTGTGGACATCGTTAAGGCTGCCATCCCCGCCAGATTTAGAAGGAGCGGCCCCCATCCTGCTAAAAGGACTTTTCAAGCCTTACGTATAGCAGTAAACGACGAGTTAGGGGAGCTGCGGAGGACGCTTGCTGAGCTAGAACGCGTGCTCAATCCGGGAGGACGGATCGTAGTCATATCGTTTCATTCCTTAGAGGACAGGATTGTAAAGCAAACCTTTAAAGAGCTTAGCGGAAGGCTGTTAGAAATACTGACCCCGAAACCTGTAGTGCCTTCTTTAGAAGAGATTGAATCTAACCCCCGGGCACGCAGCGCAAAGTTGCGGGCTGCCAGGCGTGTTCTAAAAAAGGAGGAAGGTGAATAAGTTGTGTTAGCGGCACCTCAGGTTAAGTTATCCTGGCCCCAGCAACCCTTGGTGCAACCTTATCCCCAAAGAAGCAAAGCTCGAGGCAAGCCGAAAGCAATGGCCGTAGTATTAGTCTTGCTGGCCTTTGCCATAGGTCTAACCTGGACTGTACAATGTGTCTTCTTAACACTAAAAGGATATGAGCTGACCAGGATCAAAAGAGAGATCCTTGCCTTGCAGCAAGCTAATGAACAGTTAGAGCTGGAGGTAGCACGCCTTAAGTCTCCCGAACGGGTGGCGGAGTTAGCTACCACCAAGTTGGGGATGGTTAAGCCGGCGCCCCAAGATGTGCGCCTTAGCACTTCAACCTGGGATGATGATCCTAAGGTAGCTGAGAATTCCCCAGCCACCCAGTACTCCCAGGAGACGAAAATGCATTCCTTCTGGTTAAGGGTCGGCCAGGCTTTGCAACAATGGTTAGCGGGGGCCCGGCCGGCCGAAGCTGCTGACAGTTAGAAATTACCGGGGATAAGGGGAGCCAAAGCTGGGGGACTGAACAAGGGGCAGGCTAACATGTATACCAGTATAAACCTCAAGAAGCGGCTACTGGTTGTCTTTTTGCTTCTCTCGGCCGGCCTTTTCATTATTATGTTGCGCCTTACTTGGTTACAGTTAGTTCGTGGAGGGGATTTACAGAAAAAGGCCCTGCAGAACAGGTTGGCCGTTGTTCCGGTACCAGCCCAGCGGGGCATTATTTATGACCGCCTCCGGCGGGAGTTGGCGATAAATATAACTAGTGACTACATAGGAGTCTTTCCGCCGGAGGTCAGGGACTCTGGCCGGCAGCAGGAGATAGCTGCTAAGCTAGCTGAGATTCTGGGACAGCCTCAAGAGGAGATATTAGAAAAAATCACACGTCCTACCGGCTTTGAATTTATAGCTCGCCGCGTAGACTTGGAGAAAGCGCGCAAAATAAGGGAGCTTAAGCTTCCAGGTATAGTGGTGGTGCCGGAAAACCGCAGGTATTACCCTAATGGCGTACTAGCTGCCCACGTTCTGGGATTTGCTGGTATAGATAACCAGGGCCTCGAGGGGCTGGAGGCTATGTACGATAAGGAGCTTAGCGGTGTACCCGGACAGATCGCCCGGGAGTTCGATGCCTTAGGCCGTGAGATACCTCAGGCTACCCACCATTACGTACCACCCCAGAACGGGCACAGCTTAGTTTTAACCATCGACCAGACCCTCCAATATATAGCGGAAAGAGAATTAGATCAGCTCATGCATAGCTCCACCAAGCCCCGCAAGGCCAGTATTCTAATTATGAACCCCCATACCGGAGAGATCCTAGCCCTAGCCAGCAGGCCTACCTTTGATCCCAATCGTTTCTCCGAGTCGCCTCCGGAGGTCTGGGGCAATCCTGTAGTAAGGGATGCCTACGAGCCGGGTTCAACTTTTAAAATCATAACTGCAGCTGCAGCCCTGGAAGAAGGTGTGGTAAAACCTGAGGATAAATTTTACGATCCGGGTTACATCCAGGTAGGCCAGGACTCCATTAGATGCTGGGCCTATCCCTTAGCTCACGGCAGCCAGACTTTTGCCGAAGGGGTAAAGAATTCTTGTAATCCCGTTTTTGTTAGCGTAGCTTTAAAACTGGAGGAGAAGAGAGCGGGGAGTTTTTATGATTACATACAGGGCTTCGGTTTCGGAAGCCCCACCGGGATCGATTTGACGGGTGAGGGGACAGGGATACTTATTCCCCGGGAAGAATTAAAGCCCATCAACATTGCCACCATTGGCATCGGCCAGGGCATAGCCGTTACTCCTATACAGCTCGCCGTGGCTGTAGCTGCCGTGGCTAACGGGGGGAAGATCGTAAAGCCCCACTTGGTTAAGGAGATTTTGGACAGCGAGGGGAAAGTGGTACGGCGTATAGAGCCGGAGGTACAACGGCAGATAATATCTCCAGCTACAGCCCAGGTTCTTCGCCAGCTTCTGGAGGGGGTAGTGAGCGGAGGAACGGGGAGAAATGCCTATATTCCCGGGTACCGCGTGGCGGGAAAGACCGGTACGGCCCAGAAGCCCGGACCGGGAGGTTACCAAGAGGGAAAGTATGTTGCGTCATTTATAGGGTTTGCTCCGGCCAACGATCCCCAGATACTGGCTCTAGTTATAGTAGATGAACCCCAGGGTTATCCCTACTATGGTGGAGTAGTGGCCGCGCCCATCTTTCAGAGGGTGGTAGCCGATGCGCTCCGTTATCTAAAAATACCTCCACAGTATGTTGAGACCCCCAAGGAAGAAGGAGAAAAGAAGTCGGTAGAAGTTCCTAGCCTTACGGGGTTGTCCGTGCAGGAAGCTAAAGCCAAGTTGGCAGCCTTGGGGTTAGAAGCCCGGGTAGAAGGAGAGGGCGGGGTGGTGGTAGCCCAGATACCTAAGGAAGGTGTGATGGTCCCCCAAGGTAGTAAGGTTATCCTTTTTCTCCAAGGGCAGGGTGAAGAGCCCAGGGTGCCGGATTTAACGGGGCTCCGTATTCCTGAGGCGGCAGAAGTCCTAGAAGCTTTGGGTCTTAAGTTGTGGCCGGAAGGCAGCGGCCAAGCAGGCGAGCAAAATCCCGTACCAGGTACCCGCGTACCGCGCGGTACGCAGGTAAAAGTAAAGTTTTACGAACCCACCCGTCCTACTTTAGGACCCTAACCTGTTGTCTAAAAGATATGTAGATGGTTAAAAATAGAAATGACAGCCTTTGATTCAGTTGCGCCGGCGGGTGAGGGGGAAACAAAGGGGGCAGTTGTTTATGTTTAGCTTGCAGGAACTGTGTTCTGTGGTGGAAGTTCTGGATCGCGGTGGGCGGCAGGATTTGCCCATACGCGGGATCCATTATGACTCCCGCCGGGTGGAGCCCGGGTTTCTTTTTGTAGCCATACCTGGTTTCCGTACCGATGGTCATTTTTTTCTTAGGGATGCGGCAGAACGGGGGGCAGTGGCAGCGGTGATCCAAAAGGAGGCGCCCTTGCCCCCGGGGATGTCGTGGATTAAGGTGGAGAATTCTCGCAAAGCTCTGGCCGACCTGGCAGCTTACTTTTACGGGTATCCCTCACGGCGGCTACGCTTGTTCGGTGTCACGGGAACCAACGGGAAAACCACAACTACTTATCTTATTGAGGGAATTTTGAACTCTGCTGGTTGTGCTACAGGCCTGCTGGGTACGGTAACCAACCGGTTGGGGGGGCGAGTGCTAACTACGGAACACACTACCCCCGAATCTTTAGATCTCCAGAAAATTTTAGCTTGGATGGCCGACAATGGGGCTAAAGCTGTAGTTATGGAGGTATCTTCCCATGCCCTAAGTTTAGACCGCGTGCGGGGTACGGAATTCGATGTCGCCGTATTCACCAACTTGACCCAGGATCACCTGGATTTTCACCTGACTATGGAGGATTACTTTAACGCCAAGGCCAAGCTTTTTACTTCTTTAAAAGAGGGCCACAAGCCGGGTTATAAGTATGCCGTAATAAATTGTGATGATGTCTGGGGCCAAAGGCTTATCACTTTAACGAAGGTGCCGGTTATTACCTACGGTTTAAACACAGCGGCTATGGTCCGGGCGGAAAATATACAACTTAGAAGTACGGGGACTCTGTTGGAAGTGGTCTGTGACGGCAAACGCTATACGTTACAGTTGAAGCTAGTAGGCCAGTTTAATGTCTATAATGTCTTGGCTGCGTGGGCTGTAGGATGGCAGGAAGGGATAGAACCGCCGTTATTAGCCGATATATTAAGCCAGCTAGAAGGAGCGCCGGGGCGCTTTGAGAAAGTAGACGCAGGCCAGGATTTTATGGTGATAGTGGACTACGCCCATACTCCGGACGGTTTAGAAAACGTGCTTAAGACAGCTCGGCAGGTGACACCAGGACGGGTTATAGTAGTATTCGGTTGCGGTGGCGACCGGGACCGGACGAAGCGTCCTCTTATGGGGGAAGCGGCGGCCAGGCTAAGCGACTTCTGTATTATAACCTCTGATAACCCCCGGAGCGAGGATCCCGAAGCCATCATAAAGGATATTCTTCCAGGTGTGCAACGTGTTAAAGATAGGGATTATATGGTGGAAGTAGACCGGCGCCTAGCCATTGCCCGGGCATTAGAAATGGCGAGGGCGGGAGACACCGTCGTCATTGCAGGGAAGGGCCACGAAACTTACCAGGTAATTGGTGATAAGGTTTTACCCTTTGATGATAGAGAAGTAGCCCGGGAAGAACTGAGACGTCTGGGGTGGGAAAGATGATCTCCTTTAGCGTTGGAGACCTTTGCCGTGTATTGGGAGGAGAGCTGCTCCTAGGAGAACCCGATGTTAAAGTACAAGGCATCAGCACGGATAGCCGCCAGATTAGGGGAGGAGAAGTATTTTTCGCCCTAAAAGGTGAGCGGTTTGACGGTCACGATTTTGTGGGAGAGGCTTTGGCTAAAGGAGCAGTAGCGGCTGTGGTGGACAGGCGGGTGGAGGGGATAGGCCGGGGCGGGCTTATTTTGGTGCGCGATACTTTAAAGGCCCTTCAGGATTTGGCCCTTTATCATCGGCAAACCGTATTCAAAGGAGAGCTTATAGGGGTTACGGGCTCATGCGGTAAAACTACTACAAAGAATCTCTTGGCCCGGGTTTTAGAGGCCAAGTTTAAGGTATGGAAAAATCCTGGTAATTTCAATAATGAAATAGGCCTCCCCCTGACCCTGCTAAATCTTAAACCCGACCACCAGGTTGTGGTGGTGGAGATGGGGATGCGGGGAAAGGGGGAGATCGCCTCCCTTTGTAGGATAGCCCGGCCCACGGTGGGTGTCATAACAAATATCGGTACGGCCCACCTGGGAAGGCTAGGCTCGGTGGAAAACATAGCCCGGGCCAAAAGGGAACTTTTGGAGGCACTTCCTGAAGGCGGGTTGGCCGTCTTAAATGGAGATGACCCTTGGTGCCGGCGCCTGGCGGAGGGGCTACCCGTGCGTACTGTATTTTACGGCTTTGAGAATGGAGCCACCGTTCAAGCACGGGACATGGCAACGAGGGGATTAGAAGGCGTAGAATTTGTAGCAAGGTTTCCGGAAAAAGAAGCGAAGGTCCATCTTCCGGTACCGGGGAAGCATAACGTTTTAAATAGCCTAGCCGCCTTAACCGTGGGATACATTTTGGGGGTAAATATAGATGATATGGTGACTAGGTTGCAGGAATGGCCGGTCGAAAGCCTAAGGCAGGAAGTTCTGCCGGGCCCCCGGGGTTCCGTGATTTACAACGATACTTATAATGCGAACCCGGAATCCGTTGTAGCCGCTTTGGAGGTTTTAAAAGAGCTGCCAGGCCGGAAGATCGCTGTGTTGGGCGACATGCTTGAGCTAGGGGAAGAAGGTCCGGAGCTTCACCGGAAAGTGGGGAGACGAGCTGCAGAGGCGGGGGTAGCAGTTCTGGTGACTGTGGGGGAGCTGGCCCGGGAGATAGCTACCGGGGCAATTGCCTCTGGGATGCCAAAGGAGCAGGTATTTTCCTTTCTTCATCCTAGCGAGGCTGGCCGGTTCCTTGCCCGGTACCTGCAGCGCGGGGATGTAGCGCTTCTTAAGGGTTCGAGGGCGGTAAAGTTGGAGCAGGCTTTAGAGGAGCTAAAAGAGGTGAGAGGATGAAAGCAGGGCTTGTTGCACTCCTTTTAAGTTTTGCGTTTACCGCCCTTCTAGCGCCTCCGCTTATAAGAGTATTACAGTTGATGAAAGCTGGCCAGACAGTACGGGATGACGGGCCCCGGAGACACCTTAGCAAGGCAGGAACTCCCACCATGGGAGGACTTATATTCCTTATAGGGCTGACCCTGGCCGTCTTGATTTTAAGTGAACGCAGTCTACTTTCATTTACTTTATTAGGTATTACTTGGGGTTATGGCCTACTGGGTTGGATAGATGATATGCTGAAGGTGGTTATGCGGCGCCCCTTAGGGCTTTTGGCCAGGCAGAAGCTGGCCGGGCAGCTAGCTTTGGGTTTATTAGCGGGAATAGTGGCCATGCTTTATTTAGACCGGGGTACTGAGGTAACACTCCCTTTCAGCTCTGTGCAGTGGGACTTGGGATGGTACTATCCTGCTTTAGCCGCGGTGGTGTTGGTGGCGACCAGCAACGCTGTGAATTTAACAGACGGATTGGACGGGCTGGCGGCGGGAACTACTCTGTTAGTGTCCCTGGCCTATTTCATTCTTACCCTAGCTTTGGACAAGGTTGAGCTCGTGATTTTTGCAGGGGCGCTAGCGGGTGGATGTTTGGGGTTTTTACTGTACAATTTCCATCCTGCGCGTGTGTTCATGGGTGACACGGGCTCCCTGGCTTTAGGAGGGGCTGTGGGTATTTTGAGTGTTTTAACGAGGACAGAACTTGTTCTTCCTATTTTAGGCGGAGTTTATGTCTTAGAAGCGTTATCCGTGATTTTGCAAGTAGTATACTTTCGTTTAACGGGTCGGCGCCTTTTCCGCATGAGCCCCTTGCATCATCATTTCGAACTGGTGGGTTGGTCCGAGACCAAGGTAGTCTTGTTTTTTTGGGTATTAGGCCTGGTTTTTTGTGGCTTGGGGCTATATGGCTTGTCCTGGAGCTAAAACGAGGGTTGAAATTAATCACGCTTAAGAAAGGTAGTTGAAAGTATGGAATGGCATTCTAAAAGAGTGTTGGTAGTCGGATTGGGAAAAAGCGGTATGGCAGCCTCCCGGGTGCTGGCCGGGTTGGGGGCCAAAGTTTGCGCCTGTGATAAGGATGTGAAAAGCGAAGAGGAGATCAGGCCCCTTAAAGAACTAGGGGTAACTGTGTTTGTAGGGGGTTACCCTGAAGTTGGGGAAGTCTGCCCAGACCTTGTAGTAGCTAGCCCTGGAGTACCCCTAGAGGAGCCTCCTTTGAAAGCGGCCAGGCAAGCGGGTATCTCCATATGGGGGGAACTGGAGCTTGCTTTTAGGCTTCTTCCCGCTGGCGTAAAAATAATAGCCATAACCGGGACCAACGGTAAAACAACAACTACCGCGCTGGCGGGGCAGGTGCTTAAAGATGCGGGGTATCCCGTGGTAGTAGCGGGTAATATTGGTGTACCCTTGATAGAAAAAGTAGGCGAAGCCTTTCCGGGACAGTATTTCGTCTTGGAGGTAAGCAGTTTCCAACTGGAGACGGTAGAGACTTTTCACCCCAATGTAGCTGTTATACTTAACATCACCCCTGACCACCTGGACCGGCACGGAAGTTTTTCGGAATACGTTAAAGCTAAAGCTAGGCTCTTAAGTTTGCAAGGGCCTGAGGACTTTGCTGTACTAAATTATGATGACCTTAACACGCGAAATCTAGAAAAACAGGTCAAAGGGCACCTGGTGTATTTTAGCCACCGAGAACCTTTAAGTTTGGGGTGCTTTGTCAAGGATGGAGTTATTTGCCTTGACCTAGGGAATGGAGTACACCCTATATGCCGCGTGGAGGAACTAGCCCTTAAAGGTGTACATAATCTAGAAAACTCTTTGGCGGCGGCAGCTATTGGAGGAATCCTGGGAATTTCACCTTCCACCTTAAGCTATACTTTAAAAACCTTCCCAGGAGTTCCACACCGCTTAGAACCCGTAGCGTGTGTGGATGGTGTTCTTTACGTAAATGATTCTAAAGGGACTAACCCCGAGGCTACTATTAAAGCCATAGAGGCTTATTCCGAGCCCCTTATTTTGATTGCTGGAGGTAAAAATAAGGGCAGCGATTTCAGTTTCCTTGCCCAGAAGATGGTGGGGAGGGTGAAACACCTTATACTTTTGGGTGAGGCAGCACCTGCTATTAGACAGGCCGCCCAAAAGGCCGGACTAACCTCTATTTTTATGGTACGGGATTTAGGAGAAGCCGTAGAACGCGCCAGGGAACTTGCTAGTCCCGGCGATGTAGTTCTACTTTCCCCGGCTTGCGCCAGCTGGGATATGTTCCGGAATTATGAGGAGAGGGGCAATCTTTTCAAGACCTTGGTGCGTTCTCTATCCGAGGGGAGGAATGATTGTGCTGCGGCGGGCCGGCACAATTGATTTTGGGCTTCTTTTAAGCGTTTTGGTCCTTTTGAGTATGGGTATTATCATGGTATTCAGCGCTAGCGCTGTAACCGCGGCCAACAATTTAGGTGATGCCTTTTATTTTCTTAAACGCCAGCTCGCCTGGGCTGGGTTGGGTCTTACGGGCATGGCTACTTTGATGCGCATGCCTTACACCGTTTTCCGCCGGCTGGCCAACCCCCTTTTAGGGATATCTTTACTGCTCCTTATTTTAGTACTTATTGTAGGTATCAGCGCCAAAGGATCTAGCCGGTGGCTGGGGGTGGGCTCCCTTTCTTTCCAGCCCTCCGAGGTAGTTAAACTGGCTATAGTGATATTCTTGGCCTCAAGGCTTGCCGAAGATTCGCGCCACCTCGGTAGTTCCTTCATAAGGGGCTTGGGACCATATCTTTTACTTATCTTCTTCGTATGCGGGTTAATCCTCGCCCAACCCGATTTGGGGACAGCCGTAGCCGTAGCAGGTACATCTTACTTGCTGTTGGTCGCTGCCGGAGCTGACCGCAGGCACCTGGCGGTCTTATTTCTGGCGGGCCTTGCCCTGGTCGCCCTGGCCATAGTTATAGCTCCCTACCGCATGGCGCGCTTCACGGCTTTTTTAAACCCCTGGGCTGATCCCCAGGGGAAGGGGTACCAGACTATACAGTCCCTCTTAGCCTTAGGGTCAGGAGGTCCTTTTGGTACAGGGCTCGGTCAGGGACGGCAAAAACTCTATTATGTTCCCGAGGAACATACGGATTTTATTTTTGCCATTTTAGGTGAAGAGCTGGGGTTTATAGGTACGGCCCTGGTGGTGGCCGCCTTTAGCCTTTTGCTCTGGCGGGGTTTCCGGACAGCCATGAAGGCACCGGATGCCTTTGGCTCTCTTCTTGCTGCAGGTATCACCATTATGATAACCCTTCAAGCCCTGATCAACATGGGGGTAGTTACAGGGCTACTGCCTGTCACCGGTATAACCTTGCCTCTGGTAAGTTACGGGGGTTCCTCCCTTGTTTTTACCCTGGCGGGGATAGGTATACTGCTTAATATTTCCCGCTATGTACGGACCTAGATACAGGAGGGGGTGCCTTCCCTTGCGAGTAGTAGTTACCGGTGGGGGTACGGGAGGGCATGTTTATCCAGCTCTGGCTATCGCCCAGGGTCTTCTTAAGGCTAAGCCGGGGATAGAGATCTTATATATCGGCACCGACCGGGGCTTAGAGGCTGAAGTGGTTACCAGGGCAGGGCTCCCTTTCGCTACGATAAAGGTACAGGGACTTGAGAGAAGGCGCCTTTGGAAGAATTTTAAAGCCCTGGCCCGGCTGGGGCAGGGCTTGTGGGAAGCTTATAGTTTACTTCGTCTCTTCCGGCCTCAGGTGGTAGTGGGTACAGGGGGTTATGTGTGTGCCCCCGTATGTATGGTGGCTGCTATTCTGCGGATCCCCGTTATCCTCCATGAACAGAACGCCTTTCCTGGCCTTACCAACCGCATTTTATCTAGGGTGGCCCGGACAGTTTGCCTCACCTTTCCGGAGGCCAAAAAATATTTTCCTTCCAGGGTGGAATTAGTCACTACAGGTCTACCCGTGAGGCCGGAGATCTTAGCGACGAACAGGGAAGAGGCGAGAGCTAAGCTTAAAATTGGACCGGACCAATTTTTTATCCTGATTGTGGGAGGAAGCCAAGGCGCCCGGAGTTTAAATTATGCAGCGCTTTCTCTTTTTCGCGCTTACCAGGGGCGGCCCTCCCTTAAGATTTTACATGTAGCGGGCCGTAAAGATTATGAGCAATTAAAAGCCGAGGCTGCAAAGTTGGGGATATATGTGGATGGAAATGGAAATATTACCATTGTACCTTATTTACACGATATACATCTAGCTTTGGCCGCGGCGGATCTCGTAATAGGTCGGGCGGGAGCCTCTTTTCTAGCCGAGGTTCTGGTCAAGGGTTTACCGGCCGTTCTTATACCGTACCCGTATGCGGCCGGCAATCACCAGGAGTACAACGCCCGTGCGTTGGCCGAAAAGGGGGCAGCCATAATAATACGTGACAATGAGTTGGCGGCGGGAAAGCTCCTGCGCACAGTAGAAAGCCTTTTGGCCGACCCTGAAAGGCTTAAAAAGATGGCTCAGGCGAGTGCTCGTTTGGGTAGACCAGATGCTTTGGAGAAGATTGTAGATAAAATACTTGCGCTGGCAGAGGAATGTCACCCTTAAAGTAGCTAAAGCATATCATACAGGTGAAACCAGGCTGCTGGTGGGGGGAAGGAGATGGAAGCTTGCCGGTAGAAGGTTGGACCCACTTTGTTGGTATTGGCGGGGTAGGCATGAGCGCACTTGCGCAGTTGCTTTTGGGGTTAGGACATAAGGTTTCGGGTTCGGACATAAAAGAAAACAGGTATACAGAACTTCTTAAAAAACGCGGCGCGCTGATTTACCAGGGCCATAACGCCAGTAACCTCCATCCCGAGGTTCGGCGGGTGGTAATCTCTTCGGCCATTTCCCCGGAAAATCCGGAGGTGAAAGAGGCAGAAAGGCGGGGGCTGGAGATAATTAAAAGGGGGAAACTGCTGGCCGAGCTAATGTCCTCCAAAAGGGGGATCGCGGTAGCGGGAGCCCACGGAAAGACGACCACCTCGGCTATGGTCAGCCTTGCCCTGTGGCAAGGCGGACTCGATCCCACGGTGGTCGTTGGGGGCTATGTTCCTCCTCTGGGGAGCAACGCTCGCCTGGGGAATTCCGACTTTTTTGTAGCGGAAGCTGATGAGAGCGACGGTTCCTTTTTATGGCTCCATCCCGAAATAGCGGTAGCCACTAACATCGAAGATGATCATCTGGACCATTACGGGAGCTTAGAAAACATTGTAGAGGCCTTCCAGGAGTTTTTGCAAGGGGTAAAACCTAAGGGAAAGGTTGTGCTTTGCCTGGAAGATGTTTTATTGCGGGAATTGACTCCGGGGATAAAAAGGACGCTAATAACTTATGGTTTCTGCCCGGAAGCCCATTACCAGGCCCGGGATATCGAGCTTAAGGGTCTGGGTAGCAGGAGTAAAATTTATTATCATGGGGAATACCTGGGGGAACTAGAGCTTAAAGTACCTGGTAGGCACAACGTCCTTAACGCTTTAGCTGCTGTAGCTGTAGCACACCAGCTAGAATTGCCTTGGATGATACTTCAAGAGGCATTAGGGTCCTTTCGGGGGGTAGAGCGGAGGTTCCAAATTTTGCAGGACGCCGGTGACATCTGGGTGGTAGACGATTATGCGCACCATCCTACCGAAATCCGGGCTACTTTAGCGGCTGCACGCCAGGTAGGAGCGAGGCGTATTATTGCAGTGTTCCAACCCCACCGGTATACACGTACCTTTTACTTGCACCGCGAGTTAGGTCGTGCCTTGCAAGAAGCAGATGTGGTAATTGTAAACGATATATATGCCGCCGGGGAGAAACCTTTGCCCGGAGTCCATGCCCGGCTAATAGTTCAAGCGCTGCAAGAAATAGGGCATCCCGCAGTTTACTACATCCCCTCTGGAGAAGATACTTTAAGGTTTTTGAGGAAAGATTTAAGGTCCGGGGATCTCATCCTCACATTGGGAGCAGGAGATGTATACCAGATTGGAGAACACCTAGCGCGTTACCTCCAGGCGGGGAAGATACCCCAGGTGGGAGGATAAAGGTTAAAGGATATGGGCGATTATCTTACTCTTTTGGCTGGGGAATTACAGCGTTCTATCGCCGGCCGGGTATTACTTGAGGAGCCCTTGTCGCGGCACACCACTTTCCGTATAGGCGGGCCGGCCGATCTTCTAGCTTTACCTACGAACCGTGAAGATATAGAGGCTTGTATAAGTTTTAGCCGCGAGAAGGGCCTGCCCTTTTATATTCTGGGTAATGGGTCCAATCTTCTAGTACGAGAAAAGGGGGTCCGGGGCTTAGTAATAAAGACCACCGGTCTATCCCGTCTAGAGGTGAAGGATGCAAATATTTGGGCAGAGGCTGGGGTTTTGCTGGCTAGGGTTCTTTCAAAGGCCCAGAAAGCCGGTCTTTCCGGGCTGGAATTTGCTGCCGGAATTCCAGCCACCTTAGGCGGGGCCACAGTAATGAATGCCGGAACGCCCGCAGGCTCCATGGAAGATGTAGTGGCAAGGGTGGAGGTCTTGGATAAAGAAGGCCGCTTCGTAATTGCAGACGGTAGCCAGCTGGGATTTGGATACCGGGAGAGTAGGATTAAGGGTTCCGGCCAAGTAGTGGTAGCTGTACTGTTGGCCCTAAAACCGGGGCACCCTGAAGAAATTGATAGGTTGATAGCTCAAAGGCTAGCCTTGCGCAAGAAGAAACAGCCTTTGGCTTGGCCCAACGCCGGGTGCATCTTTAAGAATCCCCCAGGTTATGCTGCCGGGTGGTTGATAGAACAGGTAGGAGCCAAGGGTTGGAGCCGGGGGGATGCCGAAGTTTCTACCATCCATGCCAACTTTATTATTAACCGCGGAAGGGCTACGGCCTCCGATGTGTTGGGCTTGATAGAGAGAGTGCGGGAAGAAGTGTTTAAACGTTTCGGTATTTACCTTGACCTAGAGATCGAAATTTGGGGAGAGGGCCCCTAGAAGGGGAGGGAAAGGCCTTGGAAATTTTAAATATTGTCGGGGGTTATAAGTTAGAAGGAGAGGTCGAGGTTAGCGGGGCCAAGAACGCCATTCTCCCCATTATGGCAGCCACTTTATTAACCCGGCATCCCTGTTACCTGGAAGGAGTACCTGATTTAATTGATGTAAAAGTGATGGGAGAAGTTATAAAAACCCTGGGAGCGGAGGTTAAAAAGGAGGGCGACAGCCTCTATATAGACCCTTCCTTAGCTGAGGAAAAGGAGGTCCAGCCCGAGTTAACCAGGCGGCTAAGAGCTTCAAACCTGGTGATGGGTCCTTTGCTTAGTCGGTGGCACCGTTTCCGGGTGGCCTACCCGGGAGGGTGTGCTATAGGGGCACGACCTTTAGATTTGCACCTTAAAGGGTTCGCGGCTATGGGTGCTACGATTCGGGAAAGCCAGGGTTTTATTGAAGCTACGGCACCGAGGTTACATGGAGCTGATATACACCTGGACTTTCCCAGTGTCGGGGCAACGGAAAACCTCATGATGGCGGCTGTGCTGGCTGAGGGGGTGACTGTGTTAAGGAATGTGGCGCGAGAACCTGAAATTGTTGACTTACAAAATTTTCTCAATAAAATGGGAGCCAGGATACAAGGGGCGGGTCAGGATGTTATCAGGATAGAAGGAGTATCAGAACTGCGGGGAGCGAGACACCGTATCATACCTGACCGAATAGAAGCCGGAACTTTTTTAGTGGCTGTAGCGGCAACCAGGGGGAAGGCCTTTGTGAAGGGGGCCCAGCCGGAACACCTTGCCGCTGTGATAGCGAAATTACAGGAGATGGGGGCATACGTAGGGTGTAAGAAAGACGGTATTTATTTGGAAGTGACGAACCGGTTACAAGCGGTAGATTGTAAAACCTTACCCTACCCGGGGTTTCCTACTGACATGCAACCGCAAATTATGGCCTTAATGACTACCGCCCAGGGAACCGGTATAATTATTGAAAGCATTTTTGAGAATCGTTTCCACCACGCGGCCGAACTTAAGAGAATGGGTGCCGATATTAAAATTGAAGGGAGAATTGCTGTCGTTACAGGAGTGCCTGCTTTAAGCGGTGCTCCTGTCGAAGCTAGGGACCTGAGGGGGGCCGCGGCTTTAGTAATTGCCGGGTTAATGGCCCAAGGTTTAACCTCTGTGGAAGGGGTGCAACATCTAGACCGTGGCTACGAGAGACTGGAGGAAAAGCTACAATCTTTGGGAGCCAAGTTATGGCGGGAAGGCACAGAATAGATTTCCCTTTTTTGGCCTCACCTTGGACAAACCTGAGCCTTCTGTTATAATGGCGATAAATAAGCGCCGCCCTTATCGTGCCCGGCGGCTAATGATATGTATGTTATGTTGTATTTCCTTCTTTTTTTTCCTACAATCTGACTTTTTTAGTCTGCAGAAGGTGGAGGTGCAAGGTAACAAAAGGATCCCTACGGAGGAGCTCTTAAGCTTAGCTGGGTTAGAATACGGTGTTAACCTGTGGCGCATAGATACCGAAGGAGTGGTTGAACGCCTTAAGGCGCACCCTCTACTTAAAGAAGCAAGCGTTAAGCGCAAGTGGCCCCACGCTTTGGTAATCTACGTTACAGAAAGGGAGCCTCTAGCTTTTGTTCCCGGACACGGTGTATTTTGGATTGTCGATGGTGAAGGCTATATTATGGAAGGCTCAAGTATGATAGCTCTTAGTAAGCTCCCCTTTATTTCCGGGATCCAGGTAAAAGATGATGCGGGCCCCGGAGCTAAGGTTGAGGACCCGCGGCTTAAACCGGCTTTAGAGGTTTTAAAGGTTCTTCCCCTTGAGGCCAGGGAAAAGATAAAAGAGATCCAGGTTATAGACCCCGAAAACCTGTTGCTTTATTTACCCGAAAGGGTTAAAGTGAAATTTGGCAATGCTAGTTCGGTAAAAGAGAAATGGGTTCGCTTAGAGGGGGTATTAAGGGAAACGCAACAATTAGGATTGTTAGAATACATAGATGTAAGCTTTGACGGGCCGCCGGTTATAAAATTTAGGGAAAAAAGGTGAACAGACATGTGGCTACCCCTGTTAGGGCTTTTGATAGGAATATTGGTGGGGTTGCTTATCCCGGTAAAGATACCTGTAGCTTACGCTAAGTACATGTCCGTCGCCGTATTGGCTGCCCTGGATTCTGTATTCGGGGGCTTACGCGCTACTTTAGAAGACAGTTTTGACCATTCCATCTTCCTTTCCGGCTTTTTTGCTAATACCCTGCTTGCTGCTTTTCTAGCCTATATCGGCGATCAGTTGGGGGTGGAGCTGTATTTGGCTGCCGTATTTGTTTTCGGTGCCCGCCTCTTTCAAAATCTAGCTATCATACGCAGACATCTTTTAAAGCGATAAATTTATCTGAGAGCTAAAAGGGAAAATAAGGGGTTGTGTTGAATTTCCTTTTTAAAACTCCGGGGGTGCCAGATTTGCCCAAAGGAGAAGTAGTATTGGGTTTGGATATTGGCAGTACCAAAATAGTAGCCATAGCCGCAGAGGTTGAGGCAGGGGGACACCTCAGTGTCATAGGTTTAGGGGAAGTTCCTTCTGGGGGCCTCCGGAGGGGTATTGTCGTAGACATAGAACACACTGCCCAGGCTATAGCGCAAGCTGTAGATATGGCCGAGAGGATGGCCGGGCACCGCCTGCAAAGGGCTTTTGTGGGGATCACAGGGCCTCATATAGAATCTATAAACAACCGGGGGATAGTAGCAGTTGCCGGGGAAAATAGGGAAGTAACGATAGAAGATGTGGAAAGGGTCTTGCAGGCGGCCAAAGTTATACCTTTAGCTTCTGAACGCCAGATTATCCACGTACTTCCCCGGCAGTACATTGTAGACGGCTACGGTGGTATAACTGACCCTGTAGGTATGACAGGTTCCCGGCTAGAGGTGGAGACCCTTATCGTAACGGCGGCTGGAGCGGCAGTACAGAACCTGGTTAAGAGTGTCCAGCGGGCCGGGATAGAGGTACAGGAACTTGTGCTCAATCCCCTTGCTTCGGCAGAGGCTGTACTCCAGGTAGCAGAAAGGGAACTGGGGGCGGTGGTAGTCGATCTGGGCGGGGGGACCACAGAGATAGCCATTATTGCTCAAGGCGGCTTGTGGTTTGCTTCTGTGTTGCCTGTGGGGGGAGAGCACATTACCAGCGACATAGCGGTAGGCTTGCGCACGCCCATAAACCAGGCTGAAAGGATCAAAAAAGAGTGGGGCAGGCTACCTTCTAGCTCAGTTCCCGAGAACGAACTGTTTCAGGTGCCTAATGTAGGGGGAGAAGGCACCCATACGGTCTCTCAAAAGATGCTGGCGGGAATCATAGAGCCGCGGGTAGAAGAGATATTGGGGTTAGTCCGCCAGGAAATAAGCCGGGCCGATTTTAAGGGTTTGCTTCCCGGAGGTGTGGTCTTGACAGGTGGCGGGGCCTTGCTTCCGGGTATGGCACAGTTGGCGAGTGAAATTTTAGAGCTTCCGGTAAGGATAGGCTTTCCGAGCCGTTTGGGCGGCTTGGCAGATATGGTGGCTAGCCCGGCTTATGCCACGGCGGTGGGATTGGTAATACACGGGATAAAACAGCTATCCAAATCCCAGGCTGCAGCCAGCAGGGAAGGGTTCTGGGGAAGCCTCTGGGGTTATTTTAGGGCATGGCTAAGAGAGCTATTTCAATAGCCCGGGGGAGAAGGGGGTATGGAAGTTGCTAGAGTTTGAAGATGGGGAACTCAATCACCAGTTTGCAGTAATAAAAGTAGTAGGGGTAGGTGGGGGCGGTAGCAATGCCGTCAACCGGATGATAGCAGCTGGACTTAAGGGAGTGGAATTTATCAGCATCAATACCGATGCCCAGGCCTTGCGTTTATGCCAGGCAGAACAGAAGATCCAGATCGGTGCGAAGTTGACTAAAGGCCTCGGGGCTGGTGCCAATCCCGAGATCGGCAAGAAGGCGGCTGAAGAAAGCCGGGAAGAGTTGGCTCAACGCTTACAAGGAGCCGACATGGTTTTCATCACCGCAGGAATGGGTGGCGGTACGGGAACGGGTGCTGCACCGGTTATAGCCCAGATAGCCAAAGAGGTAGGGGCCTTAACCGTAGGCGTCGTAACACGCCCTTTTAGCTTCGAGGGGCGCCGCCGCGCCCTCCAGGCTGAAAATGGTATTGCCGAGCTTAAAACCAAGGTAGACACCTTAATAGTGATTCCGAACGACCGACTGCTTCAAGTTGTGGACAAGCAAACATCCATTACGGAGGCCTTCCGGATTGCAGACGATGTACTGCGACAGGGGGTACAAGGCATCTCCGATCTTATTACAGTTCCTGGCCTGATAAACCTGGACTTTGCCGACGTAAAGACCATAATGAGCGATGCGGGTTCGGCTTTAATGGGTATAGGGCGGGCAACGGGTGAGAAGCGGGCTGTAGAAGCGGCTAAGATGGCCATATCCAGCCCCCTTTTAGAAACTTCCATCGAAGGTGCCCGGGGTGTCCTCCTTAACATTACGGGAGGGCCCAATTTGGGCCTGTTCGAAGTTAATGAGGCGGCAGAGATCATAGCTTCGGTGGCTGATCCCGAGGCCAACATCATTTTCGGGGCAGTTATCGATGAAAACCTTAAAGATGAGGTCAGGGTGACTGTCATTGCTACCGGTTTTGAGGGCCACAGGCGGGAAAGCGCCGTAAAGCAAGTGGCGGCAACAAGGGAGGTAGAAGTTAAAAGCTTTAACCTTGAAGATTTAGATATACCTGCCTTCTTAAGAAGGCGTTGAGCGTGGGAAAAGTGAATGATGTGGGGCTGCCCGAAAAGGCAGCCTTAATTTTTTGTCTCACCAGTTCTTGACATTTTTTTCCTCAAGACTTCTGTATAATGGAGATGGGAAATTGGTCTTAAAATGCCAGTTGCCTCATATGATGGTAATAATTGAGTGGAGGAACTGGAGGAAAGGACCGTGGCGGGAGTACAAATTGTCTACCTAGACATGGTCCTCCTTGTTAACCTTATAATGGATTATATAATTCTGTGGGCTACCGGGAGGTTGGCCCAGGTAAGTACGAACGGGTGGCGTTTACTGGCTGGTGCTACCCTGGGCGCGGCCTATGCTTTGACCCTGTTTTTTCCCCACCGGGAGCCCTGGCTGTGGTTTTTGGTTAAGATATTATTTTCCTTTCTTATGTTGTTGCTGGCCTTTTATCCTTTAACCTGGCAGAAACTATTACAGGTCTTCGGGTGCTTTTATCTGGTTTCTTTCATTATGGGCGGGGCTGTGGTCGGCGGGTTGTACTTGAGTAACAATCTTCTTGCAGCCCCGGCTCTGGCCGGGAGGGGCCTCCTTGTTCATCCTTTGCCTTCTGCGTGGTTGGTCTTAGGTGTTTTGGCGGCCGTTTTTCTGGTCAACTGGGGGAGCGCCACTATAAAAAAGAATTTTTGGCAAGCCCTGTTGCAGCTGCCCATAGTGATCGGGTTGGAAGGGAAAAGGCTGGCCCTTAAAGCTCTGGTGGATACCGGGAATAATTTGCGGGATCCTCTTACCGGTCGTCCGGTGATTATAGTCGAGTACCAGGCTTTAAAGCCCATTCTTCCTGAAGAAATCCGCTCAAGGGTACGGGCTGGAGAGGAACCCGAGCTGGAGAAAATTGTAACGTCCCTGGCAGGTACAGCTTGGGCGACCAAGGTACGTATCATACCCTTTCATTCCTTGGGGCGTACCGGTGGATTGCTTCTAGGTTTTAAACCAGACGAAGTCATCATTTTTTGGGAGGAGCAGCTCATCAAAATAACGGATGTTATAGTAGGCTTATGCTGGAACCGGTTGGCCCCGGGTGGTAACTACCGGGCTTTACTGCATCCCGACCTTTTGGAGGTAGAGACCAGGGTATAATTCGGAATTTAAGGGGGTATGCTCTATGAGCGCTTGGAACCGGTTGAATTTGGCTTTAAGGCTAAACTTAAGTAAAGTTTTGGCCACCATCCGGTGGTTGCAGGAGATCTTCTATGTAAGTAGCAGTGAAGCGTTACCCCCGCCCCTTACTAGTGACGAGGAAAACAATTTACTAAGCCGGTTGGAAAAAGGAGATACTGGGGTTAAAACTACCTTGATTGAACGGAACCTGCGTTTGGTAGTGTATATTGCTCGCAAGTTCGAAAACACCGGCGTAGGGATAGAAGATCTGGTATCTATAGGTACGATCGGCCTTATTAAAGCAGTGAACACCTTCGATCCCAAAAAGCGTATAAAACTTGCTACTTATGCTTCACGCTGTATTGAGAACGAGATCTTGATGCACCTTAGGCGCAATAACAAAACCAGGGTGGAAGTATCTTTTGACGAGCCTTTAAATATAGATTGGGACGGAAATGAATTGCTCTTGTCGGATGTTTTGGGTACTGATAACGATATAATTTACAAATCCATTGAAGAGGAAATGGAACGGAAGCTCCTACATGCAGCCATGCACAAGCTCAGCCCCCGGGAAAGAAAGATCATGGAGTTCCGTTTCGGACTTGTGGACGGGGTAGAAAAGACCCAAAAAGAGGTAGCCGATATCCTGGGTATATCCCAATCTTATATATCACGATTGGAGAAAAGGATTATTAAAAGGTTGCGCAGAGAAATAGCCCGCATGGAATAAGCGGGTTTTTTATTTTCGTATAAAAACGTGCCAGGGTGGTAATAATTTAACTGCTGACCTTTAAAGGGGACGGAGGTTTTGCACCCATGATGGTCAACAAAGTAGAAATCTGCGGGGTAAATACCTCCAAGCTTCCCCTGCTCACTAACGAGGAGATGCGGGAGCTTTTTAAGCGGATGAAAGCCGGAGATAAAAGCGCTCGAGAAAAGCTTATCCAGGGCAATTTAAGATTAGTTTTAAGTGTTATCCAGCGCTTTACCAACAGGGGGGAATATGTAGATGACCTTTTCCAAGTAGGTTGCATAGGCCTGATGAAGGCCATAGACAATTTTGATCTCGAACAAAACGTTAAATTTTCCACTTATGCAGTGCCCATGATTATCGGAGAGATCCGGCGTTATTTGAGGGATAACAATCCCATTCGTGTAAGCAGATCTTTGAGGGATGTAGCCTACCGGGCCCTCCAGGCCAGGGATGCTTTGGTTAGCAAGTACGCCCGGGAACCCTCGGTAGGCGAAATCGCCCAGGAGATCAACTTGCCTCCGGAAGAGGTAGTATTGGCCCTGGACGCCATTCAAGAGCCGGTCTCCCTTTTCGAGCCCATTTATCATGACGGGGGAGATCCCATCTACGTAATGGACCAAATAGGGGATGACAAAAATCACGATAGCAATTGGCTGGAAAGTATAGCGGTCAGGGAAGCGCTTAACAGATTAAGTGAAAGAGAAAGGCTTATCCTTTGCCTCCGCTTTTTCGAAGGCAAGACGCAGATGGAGGTAGCTGAAGAGATAGGCATTTCCCAGGCCCAAGTTTCCCGACTGGAAAAAGCTGCTTTAAATCACATGCGTAAATATATTTAAAAGGGGAGGGAAGAAAGAGGGTGAAGGCCTTAAAAGGCCAGTTTTTATTGTGGTGTCTGACGGTGACCATGCTGGTAGCTTTAACTGCAGCAATTTTCTTAAAACCCAAGACCCCGGCTGTACTTAATGTTCCTTTGCAGCCCGACAACCTTATAAGACTGCACGTTATTGCTAACAGCGACACGCCTGAAGATCAAAACCTTAAATTGAAGGTACGGGATGCCATTATTAAAAAGGCCGGGGAAGAATTAGCGAAAGCTAGGGAGCCGGAAGAAGCTCGCAAGTGGTTGGCTGAAAATTTACCGGGTCTGGTGTGGGTCGCCCAGCAAGAGCTTAAAAAGGAAGGGTATACTTACTCTGTCCGGGCCCAAGTGGGCGATTTCAATTTTCCTACCCGTTCCTATAGAGAGTTGGTGCTCCCTGCAGGCAGGTATGAAGCCTTGCGGTTGATAATCGGGGAGGGGAAGGGGGAAAACTGGTGGTGTGTTCTTTTCCCGCCCCTTTGCCTAGTGGATGTAGCAGAGGGAGAAACGAGCCGGGAGGTTGTGGCCTGGCCTGAAGAAGGCTCTCTCGAAACCTCAATAGAACTGCGGTTTAAAATCCTGGAAGTTTTACGGGCTTCTACGCAGCGCCTGGCATCCCTCTGGTGGTGGTAAGCTTCCAAGATAAAATATCCTTAGCCCCCTTGCATATAATGGTGTTAAAGGTGAGGGTATTTTTAAATCTTGGGGGTGGCGGGGGTGATTAAAGTCTCTGAACTCCGCCAGAGGGATGTTATTAACGTGGTAGACGGTCGGAGGCTGGGTTTTATTAAAGATGTGGAGCTGGACGTAGCAGAGGGAAAAATTAAAGCCCTTGTTTTGCCCGGGCAAGGCGGAAAGTTTTTATTTTTTTTCGGCCACAATGAGGATCTTGTAATTCCGTGGGAAAAGGTGATAAAAGTAGGTATAGACGTTATCTTGGTAGAGAACCCCAGCGTAGTGGCCCCAAAACATCTTAAGAGAACTTAGGTGCTTACAGGTAAAACTGGGCTTAAATAAACCTGGGCCGGGGAAAAACCCGGCCTTTCGTATCAGCAAGGAGATATTATATAATAGACGCCAGAGGTGAGTAACTGCTGGGTGTCTTGAAGCAAGTTGGAGGCCCTTTGCCTTTCTTTAGGGTATCTTTCTTAGAGAAACTAGCTCCGGTTACAGCTATTTTTAGCACCCGCCAAGGAGGACAATCGGAAGGGCCTTACAAGAGCCTTAATCTGGGATTTCACGTAGGTGATGATTACGCCAAAGTTTTGGCGAACCGGAGGCTTTTGGCTGAAGTTAGTGGCCTTCCCCTCGAAAAGTGGGTCGCTGGAGAACAGGTACACGGAGCAAAAGTGGCGGTGGTGGACAGCGGACAGGCAGGGAGCGGGGCGGAGGACCCCGGTACAAGCTTAAAGGGAGTGGACGGCCTCATCACCGCCGATAAGGGCGTAGTACTGGCGGCCTTTTTCGCGGACTGCGTTCCGGTATACTTGTTGGATGTTAAAAGGCAGGTTATCGGATTAGTACATGCGGGCTGGAGGGGTACGGTCAAACGGATTGCTGCCAGGGCCGTAGAGCTAATGAACGAGGTCTTCGGGTCCCGGGGAAGGGACTGCTGGGCGGTTGTTGGCCCCTCCATAGGGCCCTGCTGTTACGAAGTGGGACCAGAAGTGGAGGAAAGTTTCAAAAGTTTTTCCTGGGCGGGAAAAGTTTTAAAGCCCGGTGAAGGTGGACGCCTTCACCTTGACCTTTGGGAAGCCACCCGCTTAACCCTTTTAGATATGGGTTTGCTCCCCGAAAGAATAGCTGTAGCAAGTCTTTGTACTGCTTGCCATTCCGATATTTTCTTTTCCCACCGAGGTTCTGGGGGCCATACCGGACGTCTTGGTGCCCTTTTGGGCTGGAGGCTTGACGGGGAATGAAGGAGGGAAAAAGACGGCAGCAAACTTTCAGGCGCCATTATCTTTTTCCTGCTCTTCTGGGCCTGGCTTTTTTAAGTCTTGTGCTTTATCAAGCCGGGTTGGGGATAATGAGGCTGGTAGCGTGGCGGGCCTTGGATACCGAGCGGCCGCAGGCAGGTGTGTTAGAAAAGACGACGCATTTGAAAGCATTGGTTATCAGGGAGGAAACGTTTCTTACTGCTCCAGCAGGAGGAACTTTGGAGAGGGTAGTCCCGGAAGGCGAAAGGGTAGCTGCTGGGGGGACCATAGCCCGGGTTAAGCTTGCCGGTGTGGAGCCTGGTGATACAGGGGTAAGGAATATTGTGGCTCCATTCGCGGGTCTAGTCTGCTTTCACCCTGACGGGTTGGAGAACACCCTTAAGCCAGGTGTATGGGAAAAAATATCTCATCATGACATTTTTTCTCTGGCTCAAAAAGCCACCCCTAACAGCCCGGGAGAAACAGTAAGAACCGGCGAGCCCTTGATAAGGCTAGCCAACAATCTACATCCCCTTTTCCTGTGCGCCGTGGTGGACGGGTTACCCCAAGAGTGGGAAGAAAAGAAGCAGGTGACCTTAGTTTGGCCTGGTGAAAAAGATAGGCTTAAGGTTAAAATGGTTAAGCTTTATACAGTGAATAACCAAAAGGTCGTGGTTCTGCGCCTAGATAATTGGGGTAGCGAATGGTTAGACAAACGATTGGTAGAAGTAGAAGCCGTGGTAGAGCATTATTCAGGATTTATACTGCCGCGAAAGGCTCTGGTGATTCTTCCTGACGGTTCTAAGGGAGTTTACATATTGTCGGGGAAGGGGGTTCGCTTCCAAGAAGTACAGATTGTAGGAACAGTAGGGGATAAGATGAGCGTGCAAGGTATAAAACCTAACGTAGAAGTTATCCTAAACCCTTTCTGGACACGCTGGCTGTAAGGAAACTTAAAAGCTCACCGGCAGGATTTCCCGGCAGAACTGTAGAAAGAAATTTTAGGGAAAGGAGAGGGTTGTGGTGTGGGTCTGAAGGAAAATATAGAACGGGTTTGGGACCGTGTAGCGCGAGCTGCGGGTAAAGCAGGGCGCAACCCTGACGAGATCACTTTAGTGGCAGTGACTAAGACTGTTCCGCCTGAAATTATAAGGGAGGCTGTGGCCCTGGGGTTGAAGGACCTAGGAGAAAACCGGGTGCAGGAACTACTTAAAAAGCAGCCTCTCTTAAGTGATCTGGGGATTAACTGGCATCTTATAGGGCATCTCCAGCGCAACAAGGTCAAGCACGTATTTAACCGGGTAAAGCTTATACATTCCTTAGATAGCATAGAGCTTGCCCGCGAGCTAGATAAACGGGCGGGGAGTGCCGGCAGCGTGGTTGATGTTCTGGTGGAGGTTAATGTGGCCCAAGAAAGTACAAAGTTCGGGCTCTTTTTGGAACAGGTTCCCTCTTTTTTAAAGGAAGTGGTAGGTTTCGACCACCTGCGTATTCTTGGACTTATGACCGTTGCTCCTTTAGTTAATGATCCCGAAGAAGTAAGGCCCGTTTTTAGGCGTTTGAGGGAGCTGGCCAGGGAGGTTGAAGCCTTGCGATTACCAAAAGTGGAGATGAGATACTTATCTATGGGTATGAGTAATGATTTCGAGGTAGCTATAGAAGAGGGCTCCAACATGGTACGGATAGGCACTGCTATTTTTGGCCCGCGCGAATAGGGGGTAAGGGAAAGTATGGGCAAGATTTGGGAAGCTTTTCTTAATTGGTTGGGATACGAGCAAGAGGAAGAGGAAAGAGAGCCCGTTGCTGTAGAGGCCCCTCCTCTGCCCAGAACAGCTAAAGTGGTGGGGCTACCTACCGCCCGAGGGGCGATGCGCTTAGTGGTAGTACACCCCCAATCGTACGAGCAGGGAGCTGCCTTGGCTGAAAATCTAAAGAACTATCGCCCGGTAATTGTTAACCTGGAGAGGATGGAACCTGAAGAGGCTCGCAGGCTCGTGGATTTTTTAAGCGGAGCCGCTTTTGCCCTGGGCGGACAGGTACGCAAGGTAAGCCATGGTATTTTTCTCTTTACACCGAGCAACATTGACTTAAGTGTTGACCAAGAGCTTA
Organism: Thermanaeromonas sp.; assembly: GCF_021890735.1. Taxonomy (GTDB): domain Bacteria; phylum Bacillota; class DSM-521; order Neomoorellales; family Neomoorellaceae; genus Thermanaeromonas. The sequence goes on along the minus strand of NZ_JAKKUR010000001.1, from coordinate 63,544 downwards.
AACCCGGCGGTGGTGCATTTTTTTGGGAATTAAATTCTTCTGGAGGAAGAAGGTAGAGTATGAACCAGACCATCGGGTTTATCGGCGCAGGGGCCATGGGAGGTGCCCTGATAGCAGGGTTAATCAAGAGCGGCCTTATTTCTCCCGGTAAAATTTATGCCTACGATATCTGTCGGGAACGTCTGGAGAATGTTGGAGAGGAATACGGAATACAGATAGCGTATAATAGCCAAGAAGTGTTGGATAAGGCAGAAGTTATAATACTGGCCGTAAAACCCCAAAACCTTCCGGAGGCGGTGCAGGGATTAAATTTTAAGCCTTCCCACCTGATTATTTCCGTGGCGGCAGGCATTGCTTTAAAGCAACTTATGAACTGGCTGGGGCCTAATCTGGCCATTATACGTGCTGTACCTAATACTCCTGCTTTAGTGGGAGAAGGGATAACGGCTTTAGCTGCCAACCCCGTGGTCAGTACAGAGCAGAAGGAATTGGCTCTGGCCATCTTTGGTAGTGTAGGACGAGCGGTACTGTTACCGGAAGAACAGCTCGATGCGGTTACAGGTTTGAGTGGTAGTGGCCCTGCCTATGCTTATCTAATGATAGAGGCCCTGGCTGACGGAGGAGTATGGTGCGGGCTATCCCGGGATGTAGCTTTGGAGCTGGCAGCCCGGACACTTTTAGGGGCCGCGAAGATGGTTCTTCAGACCGGGGAGCACCCTGCAGTGCTGAAGGACAGGGTGGCTTCGCCAGGGGGCACTACCATAGCCGGGCTAGAAGTTTTGGAAAGGCGTGCGGTACGGGGAGCCCTTATGGAAGCTGTAAAGGCGGGGGCTGAACGGGCCAGGGCCTTGAGTGAGGGGCATAAGGAATGATCTCCCTGGCAACTATTGTAAAGGTAGCCCTGGAGATATTACAGTGGCTCATCGTGGCCCGAGTCTTCATTTCTTTTATCCCCCATAATCCCCGCCATCCGGTTATAAGCTTTATTTACGACATGACTGAACCTATACTCGGGTTTTTCCGCCGCCTCCTACCTTCCACCCCCTTGCCCCTGGATTTTTCTCCTCTAGTGGCCATTCTGGTGATTCAGCTCTTAGAACATTTTATAATAGGTTTTCTTTAGAATAGGTTTTCTTTAGCAAAATTTAAAGTGAAACCGGGAGTTGAGGGAACGTGGTTCTCACACCCTTAGATATAAACAAGAAGGAGTTCCGCCGTTCATTCCGGGGTTATTCCTGCCCAGAGGTAGATGAATTCCTGGAGCAGCTTTTAAAGGATTACACCCAGGTGTTCCGGGAAAACCAGGAGCTCCGGGATAAAGTATTGCGGCTAGAGGAAGAGCTTGAGCGGTTTACCCGTCTGGAAAACACTCTAAAAGAGACCCTGGTTGTTGCCCAAAGGGCGGCCGAGGAGACGCGGGAAAACGCCAGGCGAGAGTCTGAGACTCTTTTAAAGGAAGCTGAAGCCAGGGCCCAGGAGATCATGAGTCAGGCCCTAAATAAAGTAGCTGAGGCTGAACGGCGCTTGGCTTCCCTAGAGGAACAGGCTCGTGCCTTTAAAGCCCGCCTGCGCTCTTTCCTTCTTGCCCAGCTTAAGCTTCTAGATAGCGAAGACGAGATTTCTTCAATTGCGGTAGAAAAAGATGATGGCCAAGAGGCACTTCAGGCTTAACATTTGACGGGAGTTATTTTAAGGCGGTATACTTAAAACTAAAGCAAATTTTGGGTTTTAGGAGTGAGTATACGGTAATGGATTATAGCAAAACTTTAAACTTGCCGAAGACCGATTTTCCCATGCGGGCCAACCTCCCTCAGAAGGAGCCACAGATTCTAAAGTTCTGGGAAGAAAAGGGATTGTATAAGGCAGTCCAGGAGGCCAACCGAGGAAAACCCAAATTCATCCTTCATGACGGGCCGCCTTATGCCAACGGAGATATACATTTAGGGCATACTTTGAACAAGATTTTAAAGGATATTATAATAAAGTACCGCTCTATGAACGGCTATGATGCGCCTTATGTGCCCGGCTGGGACACCCACGGGCTTCCCATAGAACAGCAGGCCATTAAGAATTTGGGGCTCGACCGGCGGAAGGTGGATGTGTTGGAATTTCGCAAGCGCTGCCGGGAATATGCCCTAAAATATGTAAATATCCAGAGGGAACAATTTAAACGTTTGGGAGTGCGAGGGGATTGGGAGCACCCTTATCTCACTTTGGAACCAGAATACGAGGCCGTCCAGATCGGTATTTTTGGAGAGATGGCTAAAAAGGGATATATATACAAGGGGCGCAAACCTGTTTATTGGTGTACCGACTGCGAGACAGCCCTGGCTGAGGCAGAAGTGGAATATGAGGAAAAGCGTTCACCTTCTATATACGTTAAGTTTCCCGTTATAGACGGGCGAGGTATTCTGGAATCCGGCACTACTTCTATAGTGATTTGGACTACCACGCCCTGGACTTTACCGGCAAACGTGGCTATTGCCCTGCATCCTGAAGCAACTTACCTCGTAGTAGACGTTGAAGCAGAAAAGCTCCTTTGGGCAGAGCCCTTGCATGAGAGGATGACGGAGCTTTTACAGCTAAAAGATTTCCGCGTAGTAGGGCGCTTCCAAGGAGCTCAGCTAGAGGGGGTAGTATGCCGCAATCCTCTCATGAATCGGGAGTCTCTCGTTATAGTGGGGGAGCACGTCACCATGGATCAAGGTACGGGTTGCGTGCATACAGCTCCCGGCCACGGTTTGGAGGACTTTGAAATCGGGCAGCGCTATAGGCTTCCCGTGCTTTCACCTTTGGATGATCAGGGACGCTTTACTTCTGAAGTTCCCCAGCTCCAGGGCCTTTTTGTCGAAGAAGCCAACAAGGAGATAGTTAAAGAACTAGAAAGGAGAGGGGTTTTACTAAATTTTGGTTTCATAACCCACCAGTACCCCCATTGCTGGCGTTGTAAACACCCTGTGATTTTTCGAGCAACAGAACAGTGGTTCGCCTCTATAGACGGCTTCCGGCGGGAAGCTTTGGAGGCTATAAGAAAGGTAAAATGGATCCCCGCCTGGGGAGAAGAGCGTATCTACCGGATGGTGGCTGAGAGGAGCGATTGGTGTATATCCCGCCAGCGCAGCTGGGGGGTTCCTATACCTATTTTCTACTGTGCGCGTTGCGGCAAAGAAATTATAAACGATACCACTATAAAGCACCTTCAAGGGTTGTTCCGGCAGTACGGCTCAGATGTGTGGTTTGCCCGGGAGGCGGCGGAACTAGTTCCGCCGGGGCTTGCCTGTCCGGAGTGCGGAAGCCGGGAGTTCCGCAAGGAGACGGATATTATGGATGTGTGGTTTGATTCTGGATCAAGCCATGCTGCGGTTTTAGAAACCCGCCCGGAACTTTCCTGGCCCGCTGATCTATATTTAGAGGGGAGCGACCAGTACCGCGGTTGGTTTAATTCCTCCCTTTCCACTGCGGTAGCTACCAGGGGTCAGGCGCCTTACCGGGCAGTCCTTACCCACGGCTTCCTGGTGGATGAGGAGGGCCGGAAGATGTCCAAGTCCTTAGGGAACGGCATCGATCCGGCGGATGTTATTAAGATTATGGGCGCAGATATCCTGCGGCTATGGGTCGCTTCTTCCGACTATCGCCGGGATGTGGCGGCTTCTTTTAACATTTTCCGCCAGGTGGTGGACGCTTACCGGAAAATACGCAATACCTTCCGTTTCCTTCTCGGAAACCTGTATGATTTTGACCCGGAGCGAGATGCGGTTCCCTACGACCAGATGTTGGAACTCGATCGCTTCATCTTAGGGAAGTTACAGCGCGTAATAGAAAGAGTTACCCACGCTTATGAGGAATACGAGTTCCATATTGTTTATCATACTATATCTAACTTCTGTGTGTCAGATTTAAGTGCCACGTATTTGGATATTTTAAAGGATCGCCTTTACACATGGGAAGCCAAATCCCTTGGTCGGCGCTCCGCTCAGACTGCTCTCTATCAGATATTAAATGTTTTGGTACGCCTCCTCACTCCTATCTTGGCTTTCACCACGGAAGAGGTGTGGCAGCACCTGCCCGGGAAGGATAAGCCCTGGAGCGTACAGCTTTGCCCCTGGCCGTCTGTCAGGAAGGAATATATGGATGAGGAGCTGGAGGCCAAGTGGACCAGGGTATTTAAGGTTCGGGAAGAAGTTAACCGTGCCTTGGAGGAGGCACGCCGGGAACAGGGCCTGGGCAATTCTTTAAATGCGTGCGTGCATCTATACCCTGACCAAAAACTATACAGCTTCCTTAAGCCCCTGGAGGATGAGCTGCCTACGGCCTTCATAGTTTCCCAGGTTGTCTTGCATGTACCTGGCGAAGAGGCACCGGAAGGCAGTCTAGGGGCTACTGAGATAGAAGGGCTACAGATTTATGTAGAGCCGGCCTCTGGGCGTAAATGCGACAGATGCTGGCGGGTTACGGAAGACGTGGGCAAGGAGGCTGCCTATCCGGACGTTTGCTTGCGGTGCGCTGCGGTGCTGCGGTCCTTGAACGTTCAAGGAGAGTTATCGTGCGAAAAATAGTGCGAAAAATAGATGAGATAGCTTTGGCGTGATTTCCTGCCCTGACGGGCAGGATTTTTTATTTTCCTGTTTAAAGCCCGGCCGGGAAGGGTAATATTTAGCAGGAGGGGATGGAAGGTGGATGATCGTGGGCCGGGAAAAGAAGGGCTTGTAGAAAAGGTGGAGGAACTTATACTAGCCCTGGAGAAGGCCAGTTTAGCTGAATGGGTCGAACTTTACCGCCGTCCGGCCCGCCTGGTCTACCTCAATTTTATCGCCGGCGTAGCGCGCGGTTTGGGCATAGCGTTAGGGGTGACCGTGTTAGGAACACTTATCATCTACCTGGTGAGGGAGCTGGCTCTTCAGAATCTCCCCTTAATTGGCAAACTCATCGCCGAAATTGTGCGTATGGTCCAGAAGGAGATTTACCTCCCTTAAAACTTAAGTGCAGGAGGAACGGCCGGTATGGAAAGAGAAAAACTAGAATACTTCCGCAGGAAACTTTTAGCCCTTCGGGCTTCTTATGAAGAGCAGTTAGACTCGATTAAGAGAGGAGGGCTTGCCCAGTCCCTCAGGGATTCGGTAGAGGAACTTTCTAGCTACGATAACCACCCGGCGGACCTGGGAAGCGAGCTATTTGAAAGAAGCAAGGATCTCGCTTTACGGGACAACATTATCATTCAACTTAAGAAAATAGAAGACGCCTTAGCCAGTATCCGTCAGGGGACTTACGGGCGCTGTCAGGAATGCGGGCGTGAAATACCGCTGGAGCGACTAGAGGCCGCTCCTGAAAGCACTCTTTGCCTGGAATGTCGGAAAGTAACGGAAGGATTGGGCGAGCGCCACCCCCGCCCCATCGAAGAGGATGTGATAGCCCCCCCTTTTGGCGGGATAACCCATGACACCAGCCCCAGGGAGCAACCTGACGCTGAAGATGAACAGGAATATGATGGGGAGGATGCCTGGCAGGAATTGGCCAAGACTACCGAACATGCTTCCGAGGCAGGAGTAGGGGCTTACTATGGCCCCTTGGACTTAGACGAAGACCGGGGATATGTAGAGCCGGTGGACGGTATTCCTTATTTTAAGGGAGCAGATGGCATGTTTTACAAGGATACGGGAGCTTACTTTGATGATGAGGGAGCTCCACGGGAGCGGGTTGTCGGAGATGAGGGGTGGGATAAGTTAGAGGATTAACCTCTACGGGCGAGAAAAAGTATGATATTATAAACTTAAGCGACACAAACCTAGGGAGAGGGGTAACAAATGTACAAAGCTTTAACTATAGCTGGCTCGGACTCCGGAGGGGGAGCGGGGCTGCAGGCGGACCTTAAAACTTTTGCTGCCCTCAAAGTATACGGCACCAGTGTTGTTACCTCGGTTACAGCCCAGAATACCTTGGGAGTACAAGGGAGCTACGATCTGCCGGCTGATTTTGTAGCCCGACAATTAGATTCTGTTTTGGGGGACATAGGGGCTGACGCGGTAAAGACGGGTATGCTGGCCAATGCTGAAATAGTTAGCACAGTGGCCGCTAAGCTCAAAGAATACGGTGTTACAAGGTTAGTTGTGGACCCTGTGATGGTAGCCAAAAGCGGCCACTTCCTTTTAACTCCTGAAGCTAGGGAAGTACTGAAGAAGGAGCTTTTTCCCTTAGCCCTGGTAGTTACTCCCAATATAGATGAGGCCGAGGCCCTCACCGGTTTATCCATACAAAGTGAAAAAGATATGGTGGAGGCGGCCCGGCAGATACGGGAGTGGGGGCCTAAGTTTGTAGTAGTTAAGGGTGGCCATTTAGCGGGGGAAGAAGCTCTGGATATATTATTTGACGGGAAGGAAGTGTTACGTTTTAGCAGCCCCCGCCTTACTACTTCTAGCATCCACGGTACAGGCTGCACTTTTGCAGCCGCCATAACAGCCTTTCTGGCCAGAGGGTGGGAGGTACCCGAGGCGGTGGAGAAGGCAAAAGAGTATGTCCGTCAAGCCATGCTCGCCGGCAGACCGGTAGGTGCAGGTTACGGCTGCCTTCATCATTTAGCACCGTATTACTCTTGGGAAGATAATTAAATGGCTTAAGGAGAGAGGTAAAGGCGGAACATGCCTGTGTTATTGCTGACCCTGGTAGTTCTCTTAACTGATCAGATAAGCAAGCTGCTGGTACGCCAGTGGTTAGAGCCCAACCAAAGCATTCCCGTGTTGAAGAATATATTTCACCTGACCTACATCAATAATCCCGGTGCGGCATTTGGCATTTTGGCTTACCAAACCCCTTTATTTATAATTTCCACCCTGGCTGTCATAGCGCTAATTGTTATAGCTTACAAGCAGTTTCCTGTTCACCGGCTTACCCTTAAGCTCGCTTTGGCTCTCCAGCTCGGTGGAGCTCTGGGTAACCTTTTGGACCGGATACGCTTCGGTTATGTAGTGGACTTTTTGGATTTTCGGGTGTGGCCGGTATTTAACCTAGCTGATGTGGCAATCGTTTTGGGGGTAGGGCTTACCATATGGGAGCTGTGGAGAAGGGAGGAGAAAGAGGGAGCCCAGTGACCGGGCGCTTTTCTGTAGAGGTCAGACCTGAGGAGGCCGGAAAGCGCCTGGACGTGTGGCTTACAGAGAAGCTGCCCGGTATTTCCCGCTCGCGTATCCAGGAACTTATAGAACAGGGCCTAATATTGGTGGAGGGGAACACGGCAAAGGCCAGCCATAAGGTACGGCCGGGGCAAAAGATCTGGGGAGAGGTACCGCCGCGCCCGAGCCTTAAGGCCCGGCCGGAACCCATCCCCTTGGATATAGTTTACGAAGATGAAGATTTGGTCGTAGTTAATAAACCCCAGGGAATGGTAGTGCACCCGGCGCCAGGGAACGAGAGCGGAACCCTTGTAAATGCCTTGCTTTATCATTGTGGTGGCCTATCCGGGATGGGTGGTGCCATTCGCCCCGGGATCGTTCACAGGCTGGACAAGGACACCTCGGGTCTACTGGTCGCGGCAAAAAACGACTTCGCTCACAGGTCCCTTGCTGCTCAGATCAAAGCCAGGAAGGTAACACGTGTGTATCTGGCACTTGTATATGGAGAAATTAAAGAGGCCGCAGGGAAAATAGAGGCTCCTATCGGCCGTCATCCTGTGGACCGCCAGAGGATGGCGGTAACTTTAAAAAATTCGCGTCCAGCCCTGACGTATTACCGTGTTCTTAGGCGTTTTGACGGTTTTACCTTGTTGGAGGTGCGCCTGGAAACTGGGAGAACCCACCAGATACGTGTCCACATGGCTTATGTGGGACACCCGGTAGTGGGCGATGCCTTATACGGACCGAAGAAACAGGCCTTTAAAGTTCCAGGCCAGCTTCTTCATGCTGCAAAACTGGGGTTTTATCATCCTCGTAGCGGGGATTATCTGGAATTTACAGCCCCTTTACCCCAGGCTTTTTTACATGTACTAGAACTTTTATCGGGCGAAACAAATATTGACATAACCCTACTTTTTTCCTGAAGGAATTGGGGTCATTGGTGTCAAATAATTCCTCTGATACCAAGTTATAGAAATATCTAAAGGAGAGGTGACACCAATGGCCAAAAAAGGGAAGCCCGCTCCTGTTCCTAAAGTGGCTAAAGTTCAGGTTACGGGCAGGCTAGATTCCCTCACAGACCTCTTGAAATTGCGCCTTTTTGAATATTCGCCCCAGCCTGTAGACGAATTGGTTACTGCAGCCCAAAAAAAGCTTTTAAGCGGCCAATCTACGGCTAAAATCCAGAAGAATGTCAACCGTTGTTTAAGCAGGAATCCCTGCTTTCGCCATGAAGGCAAGGGATTGTGGTGCCTTCGGCTGGATGGCTTAAAAGAGAACGATCCGGCTCACAGGCTCCTGCAGAGCAAAGGTGAAGCTCTACGCCTTGATGAGATCAACGGGCACTTGCGGGATATGGGTCAGCCTGAGGTGCAAGGGGAGCAGAAGCTCGTCCATGATGGTAGATTCGTCCGGCTTAAGGATGGGAGATGGGGGTTAATCCACTGGTCCTACGTAGAACCTTCCGAGGAAACAAAAAGGGCGCCAGAAGTTGAAGAGCCCATATATCCTTTGGCTAACCCACCTAAAGAACCTGAGGAGCAAAAGCAGAAGGATCTTTGGGATAAACTTCTTCCCTTGCCTTCCTACGAGGGCGGGAAGTTTACGCCCTTTGCCGCTGAACTTGTTTCGGTTTCCGAAGAAGTAGCAGCAGGAGCCGAGGTAGCTACTCTCACCTTGGTGGAAGGGGGTAGGTCAAGCCGCACGGCAAGTAGTAACCGGGAAGCCAGTGGATCCCAGGAAGATAATGAGGAAGTACTAGCCTTGCGCCAGGAAGTGGAAGAACTACGCCGGGAAAACAGAAACCTTCTCGCTGATTTGGAAAAGCTACACCAAAGAAAAGAGGAACTTAGGCAGGAGTTGACACATGTAGAGGAACAACTAGTGAGCTTACGTGTAGAAAGGGATGCCCTAAAGAAAAGGGTGAGCCACCTGGAAACCCGGCTTATGCAACTGCAAGGCGCCCTAAATAAGGCCGTGGCTGATGCCCAGGCTGAGCAGGCTAAGTTAAAACAACAATTAAGGGAACAGGAATATCGGTTACAGACTACCTTAATCGCCAATGAAGACCTAGAAAGGGCGGTGGCTGAACTCCAACGGGAAAAACAGGAGTTAAAGAAGCAACTTTCTTTGTGGCCCGTAAGGCTAGCTCTCAGATTATGTAGCTTATTGGGGCTTAACTATTCCCGGCAGAGGGTAAACTTAAGACCCTTAAACAGGTAGGCTCGGTTTTATAGCGTTATTTTAATAGCCTATGCTTGAAGAGGTAGATAGGAGGATAAAAGAAAAGAACAGAAAACCCTACAAGCCAGAGGATATGGAGCCAGGCAGTGCTAGTCGCCTGCCCTAAGGCCAGGGGACGTACTAATTCCACAGTATGGTAAAGGGGAGACGAAAAGGCAAGCCCCCGGGCAAAAGAAGGCATCGCTTGTACAGGGAAGAAAACACCGGAGAAAAGGAACATGGGGGTAATGATCAAGGTAAAATAATAACTAAAAGTATCGATTTTAGGTACCAAGCCCGTCCATATCATGCTCAATTCAGCAAAAGTAAAACACGATAAAGCTAGTACAAGAGGGATAAGGAGGCTTAAGGGAGAAAGGATGAGGCCTAACGCGGCCTCCACCAATAGTATTACCGTTCCGTATAAAACCCCTTTAAAGGTGCCGAAGAGTAGCTCGCCCAGGACGATCTCTTCAAGGCTTATTGGGGTAACGACGAGAGCATGGTAGATCTTTTGGTAATGCATCCGTGTGAAGCTATCGTAGGTGCATTCTGAAGCTGTAGCCCACATGGCAGAAGAGGCGATGATACCAGGGGCTATAAATTGGAGGTAGGTTAACCCTTCGATGGAAGGTACATAGGCTCCTAACCCCAGTCCCATGGCCCCTAAATAGAGAAGGGGTTCTACGAAGTTAAACATTATATTGGCCAACCAGGTCTTCCGGAATACGACAAAATTTCGCCAGAAGACCTTCCACGTGCGGTGGGAGATCTCTAGCCTCAACCGGCTAAGCCTCCTTCTGAAGCAGAGTTTACTTTGTTAGTCCCCGGCCCGTTAGCTTGAGAAACACATCTTCCAAGGTAGCCGGCCGTAATATCTGGTGGCGAAGATAGCGGTGGCGCCCGCTGATATCCTGCCAGATGCTACGGCCGTTGTTGGAGTACAAAAAGAGGGTTTCTCCCACGAGTTGGTATCCCAAAACCTTGGAGGCCAAGGCAGCAACCAGCTTTTCCGCTTGGGCCTCCTGAACGGGGGCCAGCTCTATTACTTCTTTACCAATATATTTGTTCACCAATTCCCCTGGCGAGCCTTCGGCCAGTATCTGGCCTTCGTCCATAATCAGAATCCGGTCGCACAAGTAAGCGGCTTCTTCCATGTAGTGGGTGGTCAAGAGGAGGGTTACCCCCCGTTCTTTTAACTGGCACAGCTTTTCCCATATCAGGCGCCGGGCTTCCGGATCCAAACCGGTCGTCGGTTCATCAAGAATGAGAAGTTTGGGATTGTTGAGCAGGGCTCGAGCGATGGCTAGGCGCCGCTTCATGCCGCCAGAAAGCTCTTCCACAGGGGTTGAAGCTTTATCCTTTAGGTCTATAAAATTCATCAATTCCTCCGCCCTCTGCTGGGCCACCCGGCCCGGCAGGTCGAAGTAGCTGGCATAAAGGAGCAGGTTTTCTTTCACAGTCAGCTCGGGATCCAGGTTATCTTCCTGGGCGACAACTCCTACTTGCGATTTAATAGACCGCTGGTGACGGCGGGCATCAAGGCCTAAAACATACAGCTCGCCGGCGGTTATAGGAAGAAAACAGTAGATCATCTTAACTGTGGTACTTTTCCCAGCCCCGTTAGGTCCCAGAAACCCCACACATTCCCTCGCTCTTATAACGAAATTTATTCCCTTTACTGCCGGGATTCCGTTATAGGATTTAACGAGGTTTTTGGCCTCGACAACAATATCCGGATACACACCCATTTGTAATCGTCTCTTTGCTCCTCCGGTTTGTTCGTTCCATGGAGAAAGAGTTCGACGGCAGCTATTATTATAGCCTGTTGAAAGATCCGCAGCAACTTGCTCGGGAGCAGCTCTTATGTTATCTATGGTGATAGATACTCGGTTAGAAAGATTTAATCCCGGGAAGGAGCTCGTTGCATGTTTATTTTTGGTAGCATTTTAAGCCCTTGGGCTTGGATACTTATTCTTGTGCTGGCGTTGATTTTGTTTGGCCCCGGCAAACTGCCCGAGCTGGGTAAGGGCCTCGGTAAGGCAATTCGCGGTTTTAAGGAAGAAGTAAAGGATAAAGAGGATAATGTAGAATAGTGGGTCCTTTTTTTGAGGTGCAGATCCGTAACACGTTTTATAGATATTAGGCTAAATGGGAGCAAACAAGTTAGAGGTGAATAGGGTTGAAAATTGCCATCCTGGGCGCAGGTAGTATGGGTAGCCTCTTCGGGGGTTTTTTGGCGGAGGCGGGAGAAGAGGTATGGTTGGTGGATGTCTGGAGGGAACACGTTGAGGCTATAAACAACAGAGGATTAATTCTTGTGTCCCAAGGCAAAGAGAAGAATATAAAAATTAGGGCCGTTACAGATCCGGTTTTGGTGGGGGAAGCCGAGCTTGTGTTGGTTTTTGTTAAATCTTATTCTACCGAGGAGGCCCTGCGGAACGGCCTTCCTACCATAGGGAAGAATACAATGGTTCTGACCTTACAGAACGGCGTGGGTAACGCGGAGAAGATAGCAGAGATAGTAGGAAGGGAGAAGGTGCTGGCAGGGTCAACTGCTTTTGGGGCTAATGTCTTAGAGCCGGGCAGGATCAGTTACGCCGGAAGCGGGGATACGTATCTGGGTGAGTTGGATGGCAAAATTACAGATAGGCTTAATCTTATTGCACAGGTTTTTGAACGGGCTGGACTTCGTCCTGTGGTTACTGACAATGTGATGGGTGTATTGTGGACTAAGCTGTTGGCTAATGTAGGTATTAACGCTCTGACAGCCCTTCTTAAGGTGCGTAATGGGCAACTTTTGGAGATTGGGCCGGCAGAGGTACTTATGGAGAAAGCGGTACTGGAGGCATTGAAAGTTGCGGAGGCTAAAGGTATTAGACTGGTAGTTTCCGATCCTCTCGGGTACGTAAAGGAAGTGGCCCGAGCTACAGCAAACAATATTTCTTCTATGAGGCAAGACGTTGAGCGCTTGCGCCCGACCGAGATAGACGTGATAAACGGGACGATCGTTAGGGAGGGAAAAGTTTTAGGGATCCCCACCCCTTACAACGAGAGCTTAATGCTTCTCATTAAGGCTTTGGAGAAAACATATCTATAAAAGCTTAAGCTTTTTTGGTTGCAGGAGGTCATAGATATGCCCAAGAGAAAGGTGACTATTCCGGAGTTGCTGAATATGAAAAGAGAGGGAAAAAAGATCCGGATGGTAACTTCCTATGACTATATAACGGCTCTACTGGTCGAGGAAACGGATATTGAAATGATCCTTGTCGGAGATTCTCTGGGTATGGTAGTCCTCGGTTACGAAGGTACTGTGCCAGTCACCATGGAAGAGATGTTACACCATATTAAGCCCGTAGTAAGGGCAGCACGTAATACCTTTGTAGTGGGTGATATGCCCTTTGGGTCGTACAACGAAAGTATAGAAAGCGCTATCCATAACGCCAACAGGATCCTTAAAGAAGGTGGAGCGGATGCGGTCAAACTGGAAGGCGGTTTGAATGTAGTGAAGACCGTAGAAGCGTTGGTCAGTGCCGGAATCCCGGTTATGGGGCATATAGGGCTTACTCCACAGACGGCTACCCAATTAGGCGGGTTTAAAGTACAGGGGAAAGATATAGAGGCAGCTAGGAGGTTACTAGAAGAGGCTCAAGCTCTAGAAGCCGCAGGAGCTTTTTCTATAGTACTTGAGTGCATACCTTCTCCATTGGCGAGGGCCATTACGGAAAGGGTAAGCATACCGACTATAGGTATAGGCGCTGGACCCTATTGCGATGGACAAGTACTGGTCATACACGATATGCTGGGTATGTTTAAGCGCTTTGTACCTAAATTTGTGAAGAAATATGCGGATCTTGCGCCTCAGATCCTGGAAGCTCTTAAGAGATATGCTTCCGAAGTTGCTGAAGGGGTATTCCCAGGGCCGGAGCACTCTTTTGGGATGAATGAAGAAATTTTAAGCCAGTTAGCGGCCGGCGAAGGTAAAAGATGCTAAAGCCCGGCTATTGCAAGACTGCCCTTAACAGGACGGGGATCCCGGGCTACCGTTACTGTTTGAACCCTTACTCAGGATGTTCCCATGCATGTCGTTACTGTTACGCAGATACGGTGCTCAGGTTTTACGGCCGGGAAGCCAAGTGGGGAGAATTTGTGTATGCCAAGATCAATTTTCCGGAGGTGTTAAGCCGCGAGATAAGGCGGAAGCGAGCTCCTTTAGGTAAGGTTATCTTAGGCACTGTGACAGATGCCTACCAGCCGGCAGAGGGCGAATACGGACTTACTAGGGCCTCGCTGAGGGTTCTTGCGGAAGAAAGGCCGGAAATAAACATCGACCTACTTACCAAATCGGACCTTGTAGTCCGGGACATAGAGCTCTTTAAACAACTTAGAAACTGTTCGGTCGGTTTTACCTTAACCACCCCGGATGATGCTGTTGCGAATATTGTGGAGCCGGGAGCCGCTCCGCCTTCAGCGCGCCTTCAAGCTGCAAAAAAGCTTGCTGGTGAAGGTATAAGCGTGTGGGTATTTATAGCCCCTATCCTTCCGGGATTAACCGATGCACCGGGGGCGCTGGAAGAGCTTCTAGCCAGTCTAAGGGATATCGGGGTTAGAGAGGTCTATCTGGATCCTTTAAACCCCTACCCGGCAGCCGTAGAGCGGCTGCGGATTACCTATGAACAAAAGCTTTCCTGGGCGTTAACACATCTAGAGCGCTTTCTCCGCGACCCGCGCGGGTACCTGAAACTTTTAGCGAAGAAGCTGGAGACTCTTTCCCGGAGGTACAAGTATAATTTGAAGCTTTAGTGGCGAAGTTAAAAGGCGGTTGATGGCCAAAGCAGAAAGCCTGGTTAGGCGTATAAGCCGGGGAGATACCTTCTAGGTTGCTGGCCAGATTATGGCTTGCCCGGCGGCTGCCTTGTTGGGGGTGGCCGCTTGGGTGAAGAGCGCTCGTTTGCAAGTACAAGCAGCCCTCTCCTGAAAAAAATGGCAGTAACTCAAAACAATTAGCTATTGACAGGGCAGATAAGAGTAATATAAATTAGAGTAAGCGAGCATCCTTTAAGTTAGTCCGGTGAGGCTAGCAAGGAGTGAACAAAAAACTCCTTACCTGGATAATGTGGTGCTAAACCTGCGCCGGATGAGCGTGGGTTTTTTTGTGCATGAGGGGCGGTGGGATAATTTTGAATGTAAAGGCTCAGATTATGGATGCCGATAAAATGCGAAGAGCCTTGGTAAGGATCGCCCACGAGATCTTGGAACGTAACAAGGGCACGGAGAACCTGGTTCTCGTGGGTATCAGGCGCCGGGGCGTTCCCTTGGCCAAGAGGTTACAACGAATAATAGAAGAGATCGAAGGGGTGAAACTTCCCTTAGGGGTTCTAGATATAACTCTTTACCGAGACGATCTTACTACCTTAAGCCCGCACCCCGTCATCCATAGCACAGAGATACCCTTTAACATAACTGGGAAGAAAGTAGTGCTGGTAGACGATGTGCTATTCACCGGGAGGACAGTGCGGGCAGCACTAGATGCTTTGATGGATTTGGGTAGGCCCAGGAGCATTCAACTTGCGGTGCTGATTGACCGGGGACACCGGGAATTACCCATACGGGCGGACTATGTAGGTAAAAACGTTCCCACTTCCCTTAAAGAGGAGATTGCAGTACAAGTGAAAGAGATAGACGGCGTGGATCAAGTTCTGATCTGCGCCGTACCGGAAAGAACAGCCGGTCCTTGAAATTAGTCCCGTGAGGCTAATAAGGACGGCAGGAGACCTCCTTATTAGCCTCGGGCGATAAGGAGGTTTTTAATTTATATGGTTCTTAAGAGCAAGCATCTGTTAGGGCTTAAGGATCTCACTCGCCAAGAGATCGAACTTATACTGGATACCGCCGGACCTATGAAAGAAATAATCCAGCGTGATATTAAGAAAGTCCCCACGTTGAGGGGGAAGCTGGTGGTCACCCTTTTCTATGAACCCAGCACCCGCACCCGCACCTCCTTCGAGCTGGCCGCCAAATATATGGGCGCGGATACTGTGAGCATAGCTACTTCTACTAGCAGTGTAGCTAAAGGAGAGTCCTTACGGGATACAGCCCAAACCCTGGCCGCCATGGGGGCTGATGCGGTGATCATCCGGCATTCCGCGGCAGGGAGTCCGGTACTACTAGCGAGGTATATCAAGGCTTCGGTAATCAACGGCGGAGACGGCATGCATGAACATCCCACGCAGGCTCTCCTGGATATGTTTACTATTCGGGAAAAGATGGGTCGTATAGAGGGGCTTAAAGTGGTAATTTTAGGAGATATACTTCATAGCCGCGTGGCCCGGTCCAACATTTGGGGATTAACTAAGATGGGAGCGGAAGTGAGGGTAGTCGGGCCACCGACCCTGATACCGGAAGGGATAGAGAACTTAGGGGTAAAGGTATTTTACCGGGTGGAGGAAGCTTTGAGAGGTGCTGACGTAGTAAACGTCCTACGCATCCAGAGGGAGCGGCAGAAAAAGGGGCTGTTCCCTTCCCTACGGGAATACGCCCTCCTTTATCAGCTCACACCAGAAAGGCTCCGGCTGGCCAAGCCCGGTGCACTGGTCCTGCACCCCGGCCCCATGAACCGCGGAATAGAGATCTCTCCGGCTGTAGCCGACGGCTTGCAGTCGGCCATAACTGAACAGGTGACCAACGGGGTGGCTGTCCGCATGGCTTTGCTGTACTTGCTCATTGGAGGTGGAAGATGATGAAAATCTTGCTCCGGGGTGGAAGGGTTATTGATCCCTCCCAGGATTTGGATAAAGTGGCCGATGTTTTAGTTTCCGGTGACCGTATAGCGGCTATAGGAGAAAATTTAGAAAAGGACCGGGAAACTAAAGTCTTAGACGTGGGCGGTTGCATTGTGGCTCCCGGTTTTATTGATATGCATGTACACCTCCGGGAACCTGGCTACGAGCAGAAGGAAACCATAGCTACGGGGACTCGGGCCGCAGCGGCCGGGGGTTTCACCGCGGTGGCTTGCATGCCCAATACCCAGCCCGTAGCTGACAATGCAGCGGTTATTGCATATATAAGGGAAAGGGCGAGAGCCGTTGGGGTGGTTCGTGTCTATCCCATAGGTGCTCTTTCCAAAGGTTCGAAAGGCGAAGAGCTGGCCGAGATTTACGATCTGGTGGAGGCCGGGGCTGTAGCCATTTCCGACGATGGGAACCCTGTTATGAATGCGGAAGTTATGCGCCGGGCGCTAGAGTACACCCGGTTATTTAATATTCCGGTGATATCCCATTGTGAGGATCTTAACCTTACTGCCGGAGGAGTAATGCACGAAGGTTTCGTTTCCACGATTTTGGGATTAAGAGGTATACCCGCCGCTTCCGAGCAAGTTATGGTCGCACGTGATGTCATCCTGGCCGGGCTTACGGGAGGCAGGCTTCACCTCGCACACCTAAGCAGTGCGGGGTCCTTGCATATTTTAAAGGAGGCTAAATCCAAGGGGGTCAAGGTTACCGCTGAAGTAACACCCCATCATCTCTGTTTAACCGATGAGGCAGTAATAGGATACGACACTACTACTAAAGTCAACCCTCCCTTAAGGAGCGAGGAAGACCGGCAGGCCCTGGAAGAAGCCTTAAGGGATGGCTTACTGGATGTCCTGGCCACGGACCATGCCCCGCACACAGAAGAAGAAAAGGACGTGGAGTACGATATTGCTCCCTTCGGCATATCCGGTCTGGAGACAGCTATACCCCTGGTGGTGACCCGGTTGGTGGAAAAAGGAAGATTATCCTGGCAGCGTCTCATAGAGGCTTGGAGCTGCCGCCCAGCCAGCATCTTAAATATTCCCGGTGGCTCCCTTAAGGAAGGAAGTATAGCCGATATTACAGTTATTGCACCCGACTGGGAAAAAGAAGTAGATGTGGATACTTTTTATTCCCTGGGTAAGAACTCACCCTTCCAGGGGTTAAAGCTTAAAGGCTGGCCTTTAGTTACCATTGTGGCCGGGCGGCTAGTAATGGAGAATGGACGGGTCCTGTATTAGAGAATTAGGCCGGCCCGAGTTACCAGGTCTGGTTTTAGGATATTTGAAGTAAGCTGTTTAGGAGGGGATTTCCAGTGGAAGCTTACTTGGTCTTAGAAGATGGGACCATATTCCAGGGGGAAGCCTTGGAAGAGGGATATTTTTGCCACGGAGAAGTGGTGTTCAACACCAGCATGACCGGCTATCAGGAAATCCTCACCGACCCCTCCTATTGTGGCCAAATTGTTGTTATGACTTACCCCCTTATAGGCAACTATGGTGTAAATGAGGAGGACAGGGAGGCTCCACGACCACAGGTTCAGGGGTTGGTAGCCCGAGAGATTTGCCGGGAGCCGAGCAACTGGCGTTTGCAGGAAAACCTAATCTCTTACCTTAAGAAGCACGGCGTCCCCTTTATCCAGGGGGTGGACACGCGGGCTTTGACCCGCCACCTGCGTAGTAAGGGTACCATGTACGGGATTTTAACTTCAGGTCCAGTGGATTTAGAAGAGATTAAGCGTCTTGTACGGGAGAAACCTCCTTTGAGTGGAGATAAGCTCGTACCTACGGTGACCAACAGCCGGCCTTATGTCTTGGGAGAGGGTTCGCCCAGGGTAGCTGTCTATAATTTGGGGGTCAAAGGTAGCATCTTAGAATGGTTTGTAAAGCAAGGTTGTAGCGTCATCGTTTTTCCGGCGCATAGCACTGCCGAAGAAATTCTTGCTTCTAAGCCTGACGGGGTAGTGCTTTCCAACGGGCCCGGGAACCCTAAGGATGTGCCCTACGGGGTGGAAACTGTAAAAGGACTTTTGGGCAAGGTGCCCATCTTAGGGATATGTTTGGGGCACCAGATCTTGGCCCTCGCTTTGGGCGGTGACACCTTTAAACTTCGCTTCGGCCACCGGGGAGGTAATCATCCCGTTAAGGATCTTGCAACCGGTAAAGTATACATTACTTCCCAAAACCACGGATATGCGGTTGTGGCCAGCTCTTTGCCACCGGAGGAAGTTTGTGTTTCTCATATTAATTTAAACGACGACACCGTAGAGGGTTTCCGTCACAAGTTCCTCCCCGTAATTTCAGTTCAATATCATCCCGAAGCGGGGCCAGGACCTACAGACAGCGAGTATATCTTTAAGGAGTTCTTAGAGCTTATACAAAATAGATAGTCCAGTATGCCGAAAAGTTCGAGACAGCTCATATATTTTGGGGAGGTGAAGGAAGGGATGCCCCTGCGCAAGGATCTTAAAAAAGTCATGGTTATAGGATCGGGTCCTATAGTTATAGGCCAAGCTGCTGAATTCGATTATGCGGGCACCCAAGCTTGCCGGGCCTTGAAGGAAGAAGGCCTGGAAGTTGTACTCGTTAATTCTAATCCCGCTACCATAATGACGGATACCGAGATGGCGGACCGGGTATACCTTGAACCCCTAACCCTAGATTTCGTCGTGCCCATATTGCGCCGTGAGCGCCCCGATGGGCTCCTCCCTACTTTAGGAGGCCAAGTAGGCCTTAACCTGGCGTTTAAACTTGCAGAGGCCGGCGTTTTGGAAGAGTTGGGAATAGAGCTTTTGGGTACGCCTTTAAGCGCGATACAGAAGGCAGAGGACCGGGAGCAGTTTAAGTCTTTGATGGTATCTATAGGTGAGCCTGTTCCTGCAAGCTGCATCGTTACTCGAATTGAGGAAGCCCTAGATTTCGCCCGGCAGAACGGGTACCCGGTGATAGTGAGGCCTGCCTACACGCTGGGGGGCACCGGGGGCGGTGTAGCCCGTAACGAAGAAGAATTGAAGGCGATTGTATTAAAGGGACTTAAACTTAGCCTCATAAACCAGGTTCTTGTAGAGCAATGCGTTATTGGCTGGAAGGAAATTGAATACGAGGTTATGCGGGATGGCGCCGATAACTGCATTACCATTTGTAATATGGAAAACATCGATCCCATGGGGATCCATACAGGAGATAGCATAGTCGTAGCCCCGTCCCAAACCCTTTCCGATAAGGAATATCACATGCTCCGTGCCGCAGCACTAAAGATCATTAGGGCTTTAGATATTAAGGGAGGGTGCAACATCCAGTTCGCTCTGGATCCCCAGAGCTGGCGGTATTATGTTATAGAAGTTAATCCCCGTGTAAGCCGTTCGAGCGCCTTAGCTTCTAAAGCCACCGGATACCCCATAGCGCGTGTGGCGGCCAAAATAGCTTTGGGTCTAACCCTTGATGAGATACCTAATGCTGTGACGAGAAGCACTAAAGCCTGTTTCGAACCGGCACTTGATTACTGTGTAATAAAAATACCTCGCTTCCCCTTCGATAAGTTTTCTTTGGCTGACAGGACCCTGGGGACTCAAATGAAGGCTACAGGGGAAGTTATGGCTATTGACCGCACTTTTGAGGGAGCACTGCTCAAAGCCGTACGTTCTTTAGAGCTTAAGCTCGACGGCTTGTATGTAGAAAGCCTTGCTAGATTGACGGATAGCTCCTTAAAGCAAAAGCTTAAGGAAGCCGATGATGAAAGGCTTTTTGCTGTGGCTGAGGCTTTAAGAAGAGGTTATGATATTAAGGAATTAAACGAGCTTACGGGTATAGATCCCTTTTTCCTGGTGAAGATACGCAATATAGTGGAAATGGAGCAGAACCTCAGGCGGGCGGGCGCAGGAGGCCTTACGGCGGATCTTTTACGCCAGGCCAAGGAAATGGGCTTTAGCGACTCCCAGATCGCCCGCTTGACAGGGCTTAAGGAAGGGGAAATAAGGCAGCAGAGGAAGCTTTACAACCTTAAACCGGTATATAAAATGGTCGATACCTGTGCAGCAGAATTCGAAGCTGTTACACCCTATTTCTACTCGACTTATGACCGGGAAGATGAGGGTAAGATCCTGCCGGGGTCCAAAGTAGTAGTCCTGGGTGGTGGACCCATACGTATTGGTCAAGGTATAGAGTTCGATTACTGTTGCGTGCATTCGGTGTGGGCCCTGCGGAAGGCAGGGATACAGGCTATCATCATTAACAACAATCCGGAGACAGTGAGCACTGACTTCGATACTTCTGACCGCCTTTATTTCGAGCCCCTCACACCTGAGGACGTAATTAACGTACTGGAAAGGGAAGAACCTCAAGGAGTGATTGTTCAGTTCGGAGGCCAGACGGCTATAAACTTAGCCCGGTTTGTGGAAGAAGCCGGTTTCCGGGTTTTAGGTACCGCAGTGGAAGATATCGACCGTGCGGAAGACCGGGAGAAATTCGACAACCTTTTAGAGGAGCTGGGTATCCCCCGACCCCGCGGTGGAGCGGCAAGCTCGGTAGAGCAGGTAATGCGCACATCCAAAGAACTGGGCTTCCCGGTGCTGGTACGTCCTTCTTACGTATTGGGCGGAAGGGCTATGGAAATAGTGCATAATGAAGGAGAACTCCTGGAGTACGCTACCACGGCGGTAAAAGTTACACCCGAGCACCCTATTCTAGTGGATAAATATCTGCCCGGTAAGGAAGTAGAAGTGGATGCTGTGAGCGACGGAGAAGAAGTACTCATACCGGGTATCATGGAACACGTGGAGCGCGCAGGGGTACACTCCGGGGATAGTATAGCTCTATACCCGGCCCGCTCCTTAAGTAAGGAGATCAAGGATAAAATTGTTGATTATACTTTTCGCTTGGCCAGGGCCCTTAAGGTCAAAGGAATGCTCAATATCCAGTTTGTGATCTACGAAGGCGAAGTGTATGTACTGGAGGTAAACCCGAGGTCTAGCCGTACAGTTCCCTATATAAGCAAGATAACTGGTGTACCCATGGTATCTCTGGCAACCAATATCATGCTCGGCCGGAGTCTAAAAGACCAGGGTTATGCGGGAGGATTGTTGCCACCTACTAAATATGCGGCTGTAAAGGTGCCCGTATTTTCCTTTGGGAAATTGCTACAGGTAGATACTTTCCTGGGCCCGGAGATGAAATCTACCGGGGAAGTGCTGGGTATAGATGTGGACTTCGAGCGGGCTCTATATAAAGGCTTAGTAGCGGCAGGTTGTAATATACCTGTGCAGGGTACGCTGCTGGCTACAATAGCGGATAAAGATAAGGCCGAAGCCGTTCCCCTTCTTAAGGGTTTTGCAGAGCTAGGTTTTAAAATTATGGCTACCGCCGGTACGGCCGGCGCCCTGGCGGCGGCAGGACTGTTTGTCGAGCGTGTCGCCAAACTACGGGAGGGTTCCCCGCACATTCTAGATTATATACGGGAAGGGAAGGTGGATTTTATTATAAATACCCTGACACGTGGAAGGATACCAGAGAGGGACGGGTTTAAAATCCGGCGAGCGGCTGCAGAGCTGGGCATACCTTGCCTCACTTCCCTGGACACGGCCAAAGCATTATTGGAAGTGGTAAAATCCTGGCGCAAAGGTTCGGTGTTTACCATCAAGTCGCTCCAGGAATATTTGGAAGAGCGGGGGGAGTAACTTTGTCCAAAGAAAAATTAAAGGAAAGGTTGATAATAGCCCTGGATGTTCCCGAATTAGCCAAAGCCGAAGAGCTTGTAAATAAACTTTTGCCTTTCGTGGGTATGTTTAAGATAGGTCTTGAACTTTATTCTGCCGTAGGCCCCGCCGCCGTAAAACTTGTAAAAGAGCTAGGTGGCCGGGTTTTCGCCGATCTAAAATTACACGATATCCCGAATACCGTAGCGGGGGCTGTGCGGAGCCTGGTACGGCACGGGGTCGATATGCTTAACGTCCACGCGGGAGGTGGGAGGGAGATGCTCCTTAGGGCCCGGGAGGCGGCAGAAAAGGAGGCGGCCCTTCAGGGGCGGAAACCTCCCTTACTTATTGCTGTAACCGTCCTCACCAGCCTGGACAGTACCAGCTTAAGGGAAGATGTGGGGATTGAGCGGCCTCTAGAAGAGCAGGTCGTCCACTGGGCGCTGCTTGCCCAGAAGTGCGGTCTTGACGGAGTTGTGGCTTCTCCGCAGGAAGTGGAGACCATCCGCCGGGCTTGCGGCCCCGATTTTATCATAGTTACCCCCGGGGTCCGGCCAACCGGAACCCTTCTTGATGACCAGCGCCGGGTTTTAACTCCGGCCGAAGCTTTACGCAGGGGGGCTACTTACTTGGTAGTGGGACGGCCGGTACTTTCTGCTCCGGACCCTGTAGCTGTGGTAGCCAACATATTGGGGGAGATGGGCTCTATATAGATGGTACGGTAGTTATCGTAGAGCACCATGCCCGGACGGGCTCCAGGGGGTTTACGAACATGTTTGGCCAAAGTATAGTCTACCGACACGCGGCCAGCCTGGCGGGAGCGGCTGAAGTACGCAGCCAGCCCGGCCGCTTCCTCTAAGGTGCGCGGAGGGACAGGCCTTCCTTGGGTACGAATAATCACGTGGGAGCCCGGTACGTCTTTGGCATGGAGCCAGATGTCTTCGTCGTCGGCCACTTTTAAACTTAAAAGATCGTTTTGACGGTTGTTCTTCCCGATGAGTATGGTGAAGCCATCACTAGAAATAACTTTTAAAGGCTCGAAAGCCTTCTTGGAAGGAGCTTGTACTGCTTTTTTGTTTTGTTGAGCAGGTTCTAAATAGCCCGACCGGACCAGCTCTTCCCGGATCTCTTTTAGATCCTCTAAGGCCTCGGCCATCTCTAAAGCCTGCATTACGGAATTAAGATAAGCAATTTCTTCCCGGGTTTCTTTTAGCTGCTCGGAGGCCTTTTGAGCAGCATTTTTGGCCTTCTGGTAGCGTTGAAAATATCGTGCTGCATTTTCAGTCGGCGTAAGGGCAGGGTCTAATTCGATGACTATTTCGGGCGATCCCGCTTCATAAAAGTTTTCGGTTGTAAGCTGGCGGTCTCCTTTCTTGAGACGGTAAATATTAGCCATGATAAGTTCTCCGTAAAGCCTGTAACGGGAGGCTTCCTCCGCAGAAGCTACGGCTTCGGCTTGGATGGCCTCTTTTTTTAGGCAGCGCTTTAGCTCCCGCTCCACCAGGCTAGTGAGGGACCGTTTTTCAGATATAAATAGGTGGCGAATTTGTTTCTCCTTATAGAAAGCTTCGCAGGCCTGGGAGGGGGAGGTAAAGCGCTCACGCTCAAAGCCGGTAAACTGTTTAAGGTCGAAGGCCGCAAAGGCCAGGGCTCCCTTGAAGGGATCCCTTACTACTGTCGGTTCCCAGGAAGGGGGGCGGTTTAAAGCCAGCACTTCCTCCAAGGCTTGGTGCAGGCGGACCAATTCGTATTCGCCGCAATCTTGCGGTTTAACATCTTCCGGTAGACCGGCCCGGTAGATTATTTCCCGGGCTGTGAGAGGACCTATTCCCTCCAGGCGTTCTACCAGCACTTCTTTAAGAGGTTTGTCTAAGGGTTCCCGCCAGATCAGCTGTGCCAAATCTTCTCCCAACTCCCGGGGGTCCTGTTTCCCTTGATACGGCGGAGGGACGTATTCCCTACCGGGTAATACTTCACGATAGCGGCTTACCGCGTGAGTATATCGTCTCAAGGCATCTATTATGGTAGGCCCGGAAGGATCGAGAAGCAATAAGTTAGAATGCTTGCCCATGATCTCAGACACCAGGTAGCGTTCCAAAGGCCGGCCTAACTCATCTTTAGCCTGAAAGACAAATTTTAAGACTCGTTCAAGTCCAGGCTGTTCTACTTGCGCCAGTACCGCACCGGAGAGGTGTTTACGCAAGACCATGCAAAAAAGCGGGGGTTCAGGCGGATTAAGGAAATCGGCCTCCGTAAAGTGGATACGGCAGTACTCGGCATGGATAGATATAAGAAGTTTCCTTATTTCCCGGGCTTTCCGGAGATGAAGAAGAACCGTATCCTTATCAGGCTGATAAATACGGTCTACTTTGCTACCTACCCAACCCAACAGTTCCTCTCTAATAGCGCTTAAAAAAAGCCCGTCGAAGGCCATGCTTTTTCTCCTTTCTTAAGATTGTTCTTCTTCCCCGAACGATCTGGGTCTTCAAATCCTTTTGCCTAGAAACCAGTATATCACTTAAAGTCGATTTTGCGAGTATCACCAAGCCTACCGGTACCGGTAGGAAAGCGGTTTTGTTCGAAACGGCGCCTTCAAGGTGTCTTGACCTTTTTTGGACCGCAGGTGTTCTTTTGCCGTGGGGACAGGCATACAAATTTAAGGTGGGGGCGATGGGGTATGCATTTGTCCGTTAAGTGGTATCAGATGGATGGAGGGCAGGCCTTAAAGGAGCTAAAAAGCGACGCAGAACGGGGTTTGACCAGTCAGGAGGCCCGCCGTAGGTTACAAGAAAAAGGGTTTAATCTTCTTAACGAGCAGGGGCAGGTTTCCCCTTTTCAGATCTTTCTTCAGCAGTTTAACGATTTTATGGTATGGGTACTTTTGGCCGCTACGGCTATTTCAGCTTTCTTGGGCGAAGTAGCCGACGCCATCACCATTGTAGCCATTGTAATTATAAACGGCTTTCTCGGGTTTATCCAGGAGTACCGTGCCGAGCGTTCCATGAAGGTTCTTAAAGAAATGTCGGCTCCCTTTGCCAGGGTAATTAGAGATGGAGAACCGCAAAGGGTCCCGGCCCGGGAAGTAGTACCGGGCGACATACTCTTGGTGGAGGCAGGCGACCGCGTGGCTGCTGATGCGCTGCTTTTATGGTCTAGTGCATTAGAAGTCGAGGAAGCGGCTCTCACAGGAGAATCCCTTCCCGTGGTCAAGGAACCCGGGGCCTTAAAAGGAGAAGTCCCCCTTGGCGACCGTAAAAATATGCTGTTTCAAGGCACCCTGGTTACCCGGGGAAGGGGGAAAGCCTTAGTTGTAGCAACGGGGATGGACACAGAAATAGGAAAGATTGCCGGTATGCTCCTAGAGGTAGAGGATGAAGATACGCCCCTTAAGAAGCGCTTAGCCGGACTGGGGAAATGGCTGGTAGGCATCTGCCTTTTCATATGCGGGCTTATGGTGGTGGCCGGTGCTGCGCGGGGTGAAAATCTATACAACATGTTCCTTGCAGGAGTAAGCCTGGCGGTGGCGGCCATCCCGGAAGGGCTACCCGCTATAGTTACGGTTTGTCTGGCCTTAGGGGTACAGAGGATGGCTAAGCGCCAAGCTATTATCCGCAAGCTTGCAGCAGTGGAGGCCTTAGGATGCGCAACCGTCATCTGTTCGGACAAGACCGGCACTCTTACACAGAATCAAATGACCGTCAGAGAGCTTTGGGTAGATAATAAGGTATATCAGGTGACGGGAACAGGATATATTCCCCAAGGAGCTTTTTATGTTGAAGGCCGCAAGGCAGAGGTGGACGAAGCCCTAAAAGCGCTTCTTACGGCCGCAGCTTTGTGCAATAACGCCACGTTAAAAAGAAACGGGTTAACGATCAAAGGATGGTTACGGGGTAGAAAGGGCAGTCCTGTATGGTCAATTAACGGGGACCCGACAGAAGGCGCCTTGCTGGTGGCGGCCGCCAAGGCCGGAATTTGGCGGGAGCATCTAGAGCGTGCTGCCCAGCGCCTTCAGGAGTTTCCCTTTGAACCCGAACGCAAAAGGATGAGCGTCGTTTACCAGAGAAATGGCAGGCGCTGGGCGTACGTTAAGGGGGCTCCGGACGTTGTTTTGGGCCTGTGCAATTCTGTTTACCATAAGGGCAAAAAGGTTCCACTTACAGCGGAACGGGCACAGGCTATAGAACGGCAAAATGAAGATATGGCCCGCCGAGCTTTCCGAGTTCTGGCCCTGGCCTTCCGGGAACTGCCTTCAGGGGTGAGTAGCGCCGAAGAGGTAGAGCGAGATCTCACCTTCCTGGGTTTGGCCGGTATGATCGATCCTCCCCGGCCGGAGGCCCAAGAAGCAGTTCGGATCTGCCAACGCGCTGGGATTAAAGTAGTGATGATCACCGGAGACCACCGGCTTACAGCCCAGGCCGTGGCGCAGGAGCTGGGGCTTCCTGCAGGAGACGATCAGATCTTGACAGGTTCCCAGCTGGATTCTTTAAGCGATCAAGAACTGATCCGGGCCGTCAAAGACGTTTCCGTGTACGCTCGCGTTTCACCGGTGCACAAACTGCGCATTGTCCGAGCACTCAAGGCTAATAGCCACGTAGTGGCCATGACCGGTGATGGAGTAAACGATGCACCTGCCATTAAGGAAGCTGACATAGGGATAGCTATGGGTAGAACGGGCACCGACGTAGCCAAAGAGTCGGCGGCCATGATATTGGCAGACGATAACTTTGCGACCATAGTTGCTGCTGTGGAAGAAGGGAGGGCCATCTATACCAACATCCGGAAGTTCATCCGTTACCTTTTGTCTTGTAATGTGGGAGAGGTTTTAACTATGTTTGTAGCCGCGTTAGCAGGCTTACCTTTACCCTTGCTTCCCATTCAGATACTATGGATGAACTTGGTGACGGACGGGCTACCAGCCCTGGCTTTAAGTCTAGATCCACCCGAACCTGGGCTTATGTCCCGCCCGCCTTACCCGCCGGGAGAAAGCATATTTGCTCGTGGTCTGGGTTGGCGTATCTTAAGCTTAGGGATGGAGATAGGTTTGGTAACCTTGGGGGTGTTCCTTTTAGGCCTTTTTTTGGGGGAAGGGGACCTACCTACGGCCAGGACCATGGCCTTCACCTCTTTAGTTATGGCCCAGCTGTTTGCCGTCTTCGAGTGCCGTTCAGAAACCCAATCTCCCTTTGCTGTGGGGTATTTCAGCAATAGATACCTAGTACTGGCCGTAGCCTGCTCTTTGGCCATGCAGCTTTTAGTACTTTATGTACCGCTACTTCAAGCGGTCTTTGATACAGTTCCCCTCAATCCCTTTCAATGGTTATTAGTTCTTCTGGCTTCCGGGTGGCGGACGTACCTGGCCGGTATAGGTTATTACCTCATAAGACCGATTTGGCGTATCTTGTTAGAAAAACCTAGCGCATTAGGCTGAAATCGTGTTAAAATAACCCTCGAGATGGCTAAACTACGGAGCCACACGGGGGAAAGGAAATGCACACCTTGCGTTTTACCAAAATGCACGGGTTGGGCAATGATTTCGTGCTGGTCAACGGTTTCCGGGAGAAAATAGAAGGGGATATGGGGCAACTTGCCCGGCGCATCTGCGATCGCCGGTTTGGAATAGGGTCTGATGGCCTTATTTTTCTTTTGCCTTCGGATGTGGCAGACATAAAGATGCGCATGTTTAACCCGGATGGCAGCGAAGCGGAGATGTGCGGTAACGGGATCCGTTGCTTGGCTCGCCTGGCCTATGAGGAAGGACTGGTTAGGGGTACGGTTATCCGGGTGGAAACGCTGGCCGGTGTCGTTGTACCTGAACTAATTTTGGACGGGGGTAAGGTAAGTCAGGTTCGCGTGGATATGGGTGAACCTAAGTTTTTGCGCCGGGAGATCCCTATGCTGGGAGAGGGGGATACGGCCGTAGAAATTCCTCTAGAGGTAGAAGGGGAAATATGGAAAGGTACGTGTCTTTCCATGGGCAACCCCCATTGCGTAATCTTTGTACCACGGGTAGAGGAGGCTCCGGTGAGCGAAGTGGGACCCAGGTTGGAGCATCATCCGCTATTTCCGCAGAGGACGAACGTGGAATTTATCGAAGTCCAAAGCCCGGCCGAAATAAAAATGAGGGTATGGGAGCGAGGAGCGGGAGAGACACTTGCCTGCGGGACCGGGGCTTGTGCGGCTGCGGTGGCCTCGGCTTTAACTGGCCGTACCGCGCGGGAGGTTGTTGTACATCTTACAGCCGGGGACCTTAAGATCGAGTGGGCAGCCAACAATCACGTCTTCATGAGCGGACCGGCAGTACGGGTCTTTGAAGGTATATACTACTTAGAAACCTAGTGTTTATAACACTCTCGCGTTGGTATAAGTATGTTTTGACTGCAGCTATCTACTAGAGCTTCCCCTTTACGTTATTTCCGGTCGTCGTTAACTTTAGGCTATGGTCTCTTTATATTACGAATTGGCCACTTCCTTTTAGAGCCCGGCCTCCCGGTCGAGCCCAAGGACAGTCTTTATTCTTACTTTGTTTCTTTAGTAAAATGAGCATACATAAGTAAGGAGGTAGGCTTATTACCATGGAGCTATCACAACGTCTTCAAAAAATACCCCCTTATCTTTTCGCCCGTATTGAAAAAAAGATCGAAGAAGCCCGGGAAAGGGGAGTAGATATCATAAGTTTAGGTATAGGAGATCCGGATTTGCCTACCCCCAGCCATGTCATCGATAAATTAGCCGAGCAGGCCCGGAATCCTGAAAACCACCGCTATCCTACTTCTGTAGGCCTGCTTTCATTTAGAAAGGCCGTTGCCAACTGGTACCGTGAGCGTTACGGAGTGGACCTCGATCCGCATAGAGAAGTAGTTACCCTGATAGGTTCTAAAGAAGGTATCGCACATATATCTTTTTGTTATGTCAATCCTGGAGACATAAATTTGGTTCCAGATCCCGGTTACCCGGTATATGGTTTGGGCACTCTACTTTCTGGGGGAGAACCCTACATTATGCCCCTTAAAGAAGAGAACGGTTATCTTCCGGACCTTACCTCTATACCTACAGATGTAGCTAAACGTGCCAAGCTCATGTTCCTCAACTATCCTAACAACCCCACAGGTGCCGTAGTACAGTCCAAGTTTTTCCAGGAAGTGGTGGAATTCGCCAAGACTTATGATATAATAGTCTGCCACGATGCAGCCTATTGCGAGATAACCTTTGATGGGTACCGTGCACCGTCTTTCCTAGCTACCCCGGGAGCTAAAGAGGTGGGTATCGAGTTTAATTCTTTATCCAAGCCCTACAATATGACAGGGTGGCGCCTGGGATGGGCATGCGGAAGGGCTGATGTGATAGAAGCCTTGGGCCGCCTTAAATCCAACCTGGATTCAGGTGTGTTCCAGGCCATACAGTATGCCGGTATAGCAGCCCTTACGGGGCCTCAGGATAGCCTGGAAGAAGCGCGCCGGGTTTACCGGTCCCGCCGGGATTTGGTGGTAGAGGGACTTAACTCCTTGGGGTGGCGTCTAACCAAGCCCTTGGGGACCTTTTATGTCTGGGCTCCGGTGCCTCCCGGTTACACATCCGAAAGTTTCGCAGAAACGTTACTGGATAAGGCGGGGGTTATTGTAACACCGGGTAACGGCTACGGGCATTATGGAGAAGGATATTTCCGTATAGCCTTAACTATTAGTGAGGAACGCATTAAAGAGGCACTTGAAAGGATAAGGCGCGCTTTGGGAAGGGTGAAATTTAGCTGATGCTTTGCAGCATGACCGGATTCGGCCAGGGTGAGGCCAAAGGAGAAGGTAAAATAGTAAAGGTCGAGATCAGAACCCTCAATAGCCGCTTCCTAGACATAGTAGTAAAACTTCCCCGGCCGTATCTAGCCCTGGAGGAGCGGGTCCGGAAAGAAATCAAAAATCGCCTTGCTAGGGGGCGTGTAGACGTATTTATAAGTATTAGCGAAGAAAATCCCGAAAATCAGCCCATATCCGTTGACAAAGGCCGTGCAATAGCTTATTATAGTGCTCTGAAGGAATTGGCACAAATTTTGGCGATTCCGGAGGATATTACCGCTTACCAGATTTTGTCTCTGCCGGACGTTTTGGTTATAAACGAACCCCAGTGGTCGGAAGAAGCCTTGTGGCCCGTAGTCCGAGAAGCTTTAGAGAAGGCTTTGGAGAAGTTAATGTCCATGCGCCTTTCCGAGGGGGCACGGTTACAGCAAGACCTGGAAGAGAGGGTGCAGACCCTGAAGAGGTATGTAGAGGCTATTTGCCAGCGGGCCCCTTTGGTGCCGCAGGAATATGCTTTGCGGCTACGGGAGCGGATAGCCGGGCTTGCGGGCGAAGGAGTATATTTGGATCCCGGGCGCCTGGAGGCCGAAGTGGCTTTTTTGGCCGAAAGGTGCGATATCCAGGAAGAGATAACGAGGCTTCGGAGCCATCTGGAGGAGTTGGATCAAAACCTTAAAGAAAGAGGACCCGTGGGGCGCCGAGCGGAGTTTATACTGCAAGAGATGTTCCGGGAGATTAACACTTTAGGAGCCAAGGCTAGCGACCTAGAGATAAGCCGCTGGGTTATAGCCTTTAAAACAGAGCTGGAGAAGATACGGGAACAAGTCCAGAATGTGGAATAACTTCTAGGAGGAGGCTATATGGACAAACTTATAAATATAGGTTTCGGTAATATCGTTTCTGCACGGCGTATTGTAGCCATAGTAAGCCCGGAGTCTGCCCCTATCAAGAGGATAATCCAGGAGGCACGGGACCGGGGTATGCTCATTGATGCTACTTACGGCCGGCGTACCCGCGCGGTTATTATCACGGACAGCGACCACGTTATACTTTCCGCAGTACAGCCGGAAACGGTGGCCCACCGCCTTTCTTCTCGGGAAACAGCCTCCAACGAGGAGACGGCCGAATAAATGAGAGGCCTACTTTTAGTAATATCAGGTCCCTCGGGGGCCGGGAAAGGTACTATTTGCCGTGCCTTACGAGCAAAAATACCTCAAATAGGTTATTCCATCTCGGCCACCACCCGCCCTCCGCGGCCGGGAGAAGAAGACGGAGAGAGTTATTTTTTTGTTGACCGGGAAAAGTTCCTAAAGATGGTAAAAGAAGGGGCGTTCTTGGAATGGGCAGAAGTATACGGGGAGCTATATGGTACCCCGCGCAAGCCGGTTGAAGAAGCCCTGGCCCGGGGTCAAGATATCATTCTGGAAATAGACACCCAAGGGGCGGCCCAGGTAAAGAGGTGTTATCCCGAGGGCGTCTTTATATTTGTTATCCCCCCTTCCTACGCTGAACTAGAGAGAAGAATTAAAGGGCGGGGTACGGAGAGCCCGGCAGCCATCAGTGACCGCCTCGCCTGGGTTAAAAAAGAGATGGACCAGCTCGATCTTTATGATTACGTGGTGGTAAATGACCGGGTGGAAGATGCGGTGGCTAAGATTGAAGCTATAATCATAGCTGAGAAATGCCGCACCAGGCGGCTAAAAAATACCGATTGGTATGAGCTCTTTTGGAGCTAAGGAGGGATCCTATGGACCGTCCTTCCATTGATGAATTATTGCGCCAGATAGATAGCAAATATGCACTAGCCGTTTTAGCAGCTAAGAGGGCGCGTATGCTTACTCACGCTCAATTTGAAAACTTGTACCCTAAGGGTACCAAACCTGTAACTGTGGCTTTAGAAGAGATAGCCCAAGGCAAACTTAAGATGGAATGGGGTAAGAAAAAGGCGTGAAAGTACTACAGGGCAAGAAAATAATCCTTGGTGTTTGCGGAGGCATAGCGGCCTACAAAGCGGCGGACCTTTGCCGGCTGCTGGTAAAAGAAGGAGCTGAGGTACAAGTTTTAATGACCCGGGCGGCCCGGGAATTTATCGCTCCATTAACTTTCAGTGTTCTTTCGGGCCGCCCGTGTTTAAGCGAAATGTTTGGGGAGGAAGGGGTAAACCCCCTGCTTCATATTGAGGTAGCTCAAGGGGCTGACCTGCTTTTGATAGCCCCGGCTACGGCCAATATCATTGCCAAGTTAGCCTGGGGGCTGGCCGACGATCTTTTAACAACCACGGCTTTGGCTGTCACCTGCCCGGCTATCCTTGCACCAGCCATGAACGTAAACATGTACAACAACCCTGCTGTACAAGAAAACTTGGACATTCTTAAGAGGCGGGGTTGGGGAATTGTAGAGCCTGAGGAAGGTGAGCTGGCCTGCGGTGTAAAAGGGAAGGGGAGGCTGGCTTCTTTAGAAAAGATAGTAGCTTATGCACGCAAGGCTTTATTTCCGCAGGATTTAGCCGGGAAAGTTTTTCTGATAACAGCTGGGGGTACCCGTGAGCCCTTAGATCCCGTACGTTTCATAAGTAACCGGAGTTCGGGGAAGATGGGACATGCTCTAGCCCAGGCGGCATGGGAGAGGGGTGCACGGGTGTTGCTTGTTAGCGCAGCTCAAGGGATAGAGCCGCCCTGGGGGGTAGAGTATTACCCGGTAGAGACAGCAGCCGATATGGCTGAAAAGGTGTTATCCCTGTTCCCCGAGGCAGACGTAGTTATAAAAGCTGCTGCGGTAGCTGATTTTCGGCCGGCAGAGGTGGCGGGAGAAAAGATAAAAAAGGGCGATTACAAAAGTTTTGTTCTTACCCTTGAACCTACTGTAGATATATTAGCGGAGCTAGGTAAGTCCAAGCGGCACCAGATACTGGTGGGGTTTGCTGCTGAAACCCGGGAACCCCTTAATGAGGGGGCCCTCAAGATGAAAGCCAAGAATGTAGATCTCATGGTCGTCAATGATGTGACCCTGGAAGGGGCTGGCTTCGGGAGCGACACCAACATTGTCACCCTACTTCGTCCCGATGGGCGGAAGGAAGAGCTGCCTCGACTACCTAAGTTAGAAGTTGCCCACCGGATCCTCAATGCTGTTAAAGAGTTACCTCGTTTTAAGGAAAAGGCCGAGATTCTTACACAGAAGGAGTGAGAAGCTTGGTACGCAGGTTATTCACTTCTGAGTCCGTAACTGAGGGTCATCCAGATAAAATGGCGGACAGCATATCCGATGCCATTTTGGATGCTATTTTAGAAAAGGACCCCCTGGCTAGGGTGGCTTGTGAAGTACTGGTAAGTACAGGTCTAGTACTGGTAGCCGGCCAGATCACTACGGAATGTTATGTGGACATCCCTAGGATAGTGAGGGAGACGGTACGCGATATAGGGTATACCCGGGCCAAGTTCGGTTTTGATTGTGACACCTGCGCAGTGGTTACCTCAATTGACGAGCAGTCTCCTGATATCGCCATGGGAGTAAACCAGGCCTGGGAAAAGAGAGAAGGGCTCGAGGATGATGAACTCGCTTCTTTAGGCGCGGGAGACCAGGGGATGATGTTCGGGTATGCCACCCGGGAGACGCCGGAGTTCATGCCCTTGCCCATCACGTTAGCTCACAAGCTGACTAAAAGGCTGGCTGAAGTTCGTAAACAGCGTATTCTTCCCTTTTTGAGACCTGATGGCAAATCCCAGGTGACCGTAGAATATGAAGGGGATAAACCCGTTCGGGTGGATACAGTAGTAATTTCTGCCCAGCACCGGCCGGATATCGACCTGGCCGACTTGAGAGAAGGAATTTTAGCCGAGGTTATTAGAAAGGTTATCCCCGAAGAGATGCTGGATAAAAACACTAAGTATTTTATCAATCCTACGGGGCGCTTCGTCATCGGGGGGCCGCAGGGGGACACGGGGCTTACCGGGAGAAAGATCATAGTAGATACCTATGGAGGCATGGCCCGCCACGGGGGAGGTGCCCTTTCGGGCAAGGATCCCACTAAGGTAGACCGGTCGGGTAGCTATGCAGCCCGCTATGTAGCCAAAAACATCGTAGCCGCAGGTTTGGCAGAGCGTTGTGAGGTACAGGTAGCCTATGCCATAGGGGTGGCACGTCCGGTTTCTATCTCTGTAGATACCTTCGGGACAGGCATACTTCCCGATGAAAAACTAGTAAATATAGTACGGGAACTTTTTGACTTACGTCCAGGGGCTATCATCCGCAACCTAGATCTACGCAGGCCTATTTACCGTCAGGTGGCAGTTTATGGCCATTTTGGCCGTAGCGATTTAGACCTTCCCTGGGAACGCCTGGATAAAGTTGAGGCCCTGCGGTCTGCAGCAGGATTGTAATTCTTAAATAAGAACGGGGGTATGGCTTTTGGAGCTCGCCTTTATCTTTTCCACCGCTTTTTTAGTGGGATTATCGGGTGCTTTAATGCCTGGCCCCCTTTTAACTGTAACCGTAGGAGAGAGTGCCCGGCGAGGATTCATAGCTGGGCCTCTTTTAGTTATGGGGCATGGTCTGTTGGAAGGACTATTGGTAGTGGCTTTGGCGTTAGGCCTTTCTTCGGTCTTTCACCATCCCCTTACAAGCAGAGTGGTGGCTTTGCTCGGTGGGAGTTTCCTCGTCTACATGGCTTGGGGCATGATCCGGGATGCCAGAAGCGGTAGGCTAGATTTTGAACCCAGTAAAACCTCCGGGGAGGCGGCTAGTCGAGAAGAGCCTTCTCGGGAGATCCGAGGTGTCGGCTTAAGGTTGATATGGACGGGGATCCTGGTTAGTTTATCCAACCCTTATTGGAGCCTGTGGTGGGCTACTGTAGGATTGAGTTATATCACCCTATCTTTACAGCAGGGAAGTTTAGGATTACTCAGCTTTTTTA
This sequence comes from Thermanaeromonas sp., assembly GCF_021890735.1. Classification (GTDB taxonomy): domain Bacteria; phylum Bacillota; class DSM-521; order Neomoorellales; family Neomoorellaceae; genus Thermanaeromonas. Next base: position 29,045 of record NZ_JAKKUR010000001.1, on the reverse strand, counting down.
CGGGACATGTATTGTCTGACTTAATCTGGTATAGCCTAGTGGCGGCTTTGGTAGCCGGCGGGCGCCGTTTCTTTACCCCCAACCTATATCGGGGTATAATTTTGGCTTGTGGCCTTTTCTTACTGTTTTTAGGGGGCTCCTTTATTGTATGGGGGATAAGAAGCTAGGTGTTGATTGCGTTCAAGTTTAAAATAGCTCAAAAGGACGAATTGCGCAGTTATAGGAGGCTGTGCTATATTAATATCTGAGGTGGTTATTGGTGATCCTAGAGCCCACGGTAGTCAGACAGTTGGCGGCCAGCATTATATACCGGGCCGTTTTGGATTTGATTTATAAAGACGAACGCTCGCCTTACTGGCATAGCGCCAGGTCTTTTTTTGCTTCGCCCTGGTTTGAGGATCTGGCCGACTACCTGGGTTATGATATAGAGTCCGTCAGGAAAGCTGTAGATCAGATATGCGCCAACCGGGAATACTACCGTAACCTCCTGCGTTCGTTAAGTTAGCTGCTAGCCTTGATTTTTAGGTTGGGATAATGTTATAATCCCTTAAGAAAAGTGCTGATGTAGCTCAGCGGTAGAGCAGCTCACTCGTAATGAGCAGGCCGTGGGTTCGAATCCCACCATCAGCTCCAAAAAACCGGTGTCTATGCGGGTTTCGTGCCACATAACGTTTAACCGTGTGGTCACGACCCGCAATTTTTTTGCAAGCACTAAATCGCCTTCTACTCGAGTTTGGCAGTACCTAGCTAGAACCCCTTATAGGGTATTTTAAGGTTCCTTTTCACCTCCCGATCTGCTATAATGACCTGTGGATAAATCAGCCATTAGGATCGGACCTTGGGGATATGCTGGCTTCTGTTATTATCAATTCAAACAAACAGTGGGTGGGCCAGCCCTTGATTTATGAAATCCCCTCCCCTTTGATAGGCCAAGTGCATCTAGGAGCATGGGTGAGGGTTCCGGTAGGCAACAGGGAAGCAGATGGGGTTATAGTTGGCTTTTCTCAGGAGACTGCCATCCAAGGACTGAAGTCTATAAAAGAAGTGCTAGATCCCGAGTTACTGCCCGCACCGGTTGTAGAGCTTTTGTTATGGATGAGCGAATACTACCTATGTCTTCCGGGAGAAACTCTCCCCCTTTTTTTACCTCCCGCTTTGAAACGCCGCCAATGTTTCTGGGCCTGGCTGGGAGGGAAGGGCAGGGATGAGCTTGACCCTGCCCTATTTATTAATCCACTAACTTTTGAAGTAGCAACTTATTTAGCTAAGCGGGGCCGTGTGAGCCAGCGTTCCTTAAGACGTAGATGGTCGGATAAAGAGATAGGTTTAGCCTTAAAGGAACTTGAGGCGCGGGGTTTTGTAACCAGGCAATGGAACTGGGAGTTTAAGGAAGGCAAAAAAGGAGTTTCTTCCCTTGGGTTAAAAGACCAAGAATTTCAGAGCTTAGAGAAGCGGGTTATACACTTAACTTCCGAACAACAGTTGGCCCTTAAATTCCTGGAGATGGGTATTAAGGAAGGTAAAGGCAACTTTTTACTGCACGGGGTTACGGGAAGCGGGAAGACAGAAGTTTACCTGAGAGCTATTGCTTCCACTTTAGACCTGGATAGAGAAATTATCGTGTTAGTTCCCGAGCATTCCCTCATCCCACAGATGGCCGGGCGGCTAAAGGAGGCATTCGGGGACTTAGTGGTGGTCCTCCATGGAGATTTACCGGACGGGGAGCGTACGGCTGTCTGGGAGAAAGTGCGCAGTGGTGAGGCCAAAATAGTTGTTGGTACGCGTTCGGCTCTTTTTGCCCCTTTTGCTAAGCTCGGCCTTATAGTTATTGACGAGGAACATTCTCCAACCTACAAGAACGAGGCTAACCCCAGATATGATGCTAGGGAGGTAGCTTTAAAGCGGGGGCAGATCCAGGAGGCCGTAGTGGTTTTGGGTAGCGCGACCCCGAGCACGGAAGCTTATTTTTTGGCCTCTCGCGGCCACCTAAAATTGTTGGCTCTTAAGCAGAGGGTGGCCGGAGGGCAGTTGCCTAAGGTTGAGATAATCGATATGAGGGAAGAATATCTTGAGGGTCGTTCGGGTTATTTAAGCGCACGGTTACAAGAAGAGATACAGGCCACCTTACAGCGCGGGGAACAGGTCCTTCTTTTCCTTAACCGCCGCGGCTATGCCCCCCACGTTACTTGTCGCAGTTGCGGTTATGTACCTACCTGCACCAACTGCGCGGTTAGCTTAACGTACCATGCTGATGGGAAGTTACGCTGCCATTATTGCGGGTTAGTACAGAATTGGGAGGGAAGCTGTCCGCAGTGCAGGGGATCCCTGGCACTACTTGGCGCAGGAACCCAGAGGGTGGAGGCTGAAATCCGTGTCCTATTTCCCGAGGCCCGGGTTTTACGAGCCGACAGCGATAGCCTCAAAAGTCCCCGTCGGTGGCGGGAAATTTACAACCTGTTTTTATCCCGGCAGGCTGATATCCTTATCGGTACCCAGACCATAGCTAAGGGGATGGATTTTCCGGGGGTAAGTCTTGTTGGAGTTATTAATGCCGATATATCTTTGTTTCTTCCAGATTTTCGCGCCCGGGAGCGCACCTTTCAGCTTTTGACTCAGGTAGCGGGTCGGTCTGGCAGGCGTTCGGATAGGGGACTGGTATTGATCCAGACCTTCAATCCCGAGGATCCGGCCATAATGTTGGCTTCCCGGCAGGATTATGAAGGATTTTATCGGCTAGAGATCGCTTCTAGGCAGGCTCTTCGTTATCCGCCCTTTGTTAAGCTAGCACGTTTAGGGCTCGCTGGTCCTTATGAAGGAGAAGTGATAAGCGCCGCTTTTTCCCTGGCCAGGGTGTTAAAGGAGATAGGGAGTTCCGTAGAAATCTTGGGGCCCGCGCCGGCGGCTATACCTAAAGTAAAGGGTGAATATCGGTGGCAGCTCACTCTTAAAGCTCCCGGTTGGCATTTGCTCAAAGAAGCGCTGGAAAAAGCTTTGGAAAGGTACTGTTGCCCGCCGGGAATAAAACTAATTAAGGAGATAGGTCCGGTAAACCTGTGGTGACTGCGAAATAAGTAGTGATTAGGTAGGGGGTAATACGGGTGGCTATCTTTAAAATTGTAACGCTGGGTGATCCCATCTTAAGAGAGAAAGCCGAGCCAGTGCGCAAAATAACTCCGCAGATTCATAAGTTGCTTGATAACATGGCAGAGACCATGTATGCCGCACCGGGGGTGGGGCTGGCCGCCCCCCAGATAGGAGTTAGCAAGCGGGTCATTGTGGTAGATGTGGGAGAAGGGTTGGTAGAGCTTATAAACCCGGAAATAGTAGCTAAAGAAGGAGAGGAGATCGGGGTAGAAGGATGCTTGAGCATTCCCGGTGTACAAGGAGAGGTAGCCCGGGCGGCTCGTGTGGTGGTAAGAGGGTTGGACCGTCACGGCCAGATGAAAGAATACAAGGCTCAGGGGTTGTTCGCCAGGGCTTTGCAACATGAGATCGACCATTTGGAGGGCATTCTTTTTATAGACAAAGTAATCCGCTGGGTGGAGGATACCCAGGGGGGGATATAGGGTTGAAAGTAGCTTTTATGGGGACCCCGGAGTTTGCTGCTTCTTGCTTGAGGGCTTTGTTAGAAAGCCGGCACCGGGTAGTAGGAGTAGTCACTCAGGTAGACCGTCCCCGAGGTAGAGGGAAGAAGTTAGCCTTCTCTCCCGTAAAGGAGCTAGCCCTGAAGCAAGGCTTGCCAGTGCTTCAACCTTCTAGCTTAAAAGATCTTGAATTCCTGCGCACTTTAAGGGAGTGGGGCCCTGAGGCGATAGTGGTAGCCGCTTTCGGCCGTTTATTGCCTCCGGTCGTACTGTCTCTACCGCCTTACGGTTGCATTAATGTTCACGCTTCATTGTTACCCCGTTACCGGGGGGCAGCACCCATACAGCGAGCCATAATGAACGGAGAAAAGGATACCGGGGTAACAACAATGTACATGGTAGAAAAATTAGATGCAGGAGATATCATACTCCAGGAGAAAGTAGCCATCCCTCCCGAAATGACGGCCGGAGAACTTGAACAGGAGTTGGCTTGTCTAGGTGCCCGGTTGCTGGTACGTACCTTAGATTTAATTGAAAACGGACAGGCTCCCCGTATCCCCCAAAACGAGGAGCTGGCTACTTACGCCCCCCCTTTAACTCCGGAGGAAGAAAAGATAGACTGGACAAAGGAAGCGGTTAAAATTGTAAATCACATCCGGGGCCTCAGCCCTGTCCCGGGGGCGTATACCCTGCGGGGGGAAGAGCGGCTTAAAATCTACCGGGCCCGAGTATGGCAGGGAGATAAGAAAATATTTGAAGGGAAGCCGGGACAAGTTACGGCAGTATTTCCCCAAGAAGGCTTCTTGGTCCAAACGGGTGAAGGGGAGGTATTGATTTTGGAGGTGCAGCCGCCGGGGAAAAGGGTGATGTCGGCGGCCGAGTATCTCAGGGGATACCGCCTGAAGGCAGGTGAATATTTAGGGTGAGGATAAAAAAACGGCTGTTTCTGGGTCTGTTGGTCATGAGCTTAGTCTTTATTATTTTGACCCTTCTAGGTGTCTGGTATATTTTAGCCCACAGGAGCGCTATATGGACTAAATTTTTATTATTTCTGGGCGCTTTTACTTTAGCTGGCTTTTTCTTTTTCTTAATCTTAGGTGTAGGCGGATTGGCCCTTATCCTTTGGCGCCATCACCCCCTTCCTTTTCTGCAACAGATGGGTATTTCTGTAGCCAATTTATTATTCCCCTTGGCCGTAATGCTCGGAAAGAGGCTGGGCATCTCTTCAGATACTGTCCGGGCCTCTTTTATAGAAATTAACAATCAGCTTGTACGGATGCAAAAGACAAGGGTTAAACCGGAGGAGATACTTCTCTTGGCGCCCCATTGCTTGCAGCGGAGTGACTGCCCTCATAAGATAACGGCGGACGTTTATAACTGTCGGCGCTGTGGTAGGTGCTCCATCCATATTCTTCTTGATTTAGCTGACCGTTACGGGGTTCGGTTGGCTGTAGCCACGGGGGGTACTCTGGCTAGGCATTTTGTGAAGATTTACCGTCCGCGAGTGGTAGTAGCCATCGCCTGCGAGAGGGATTTAACGAGCGGGATACAGGATACCCAGCCCTTGCCCGTATGGGGTATTGTTAACCTAAGGCCTTACGGCCCTTGCCTTAATACCCAGGTCGAAGTCACTAAGGTGGAGGAGGCTTTATGCTTTTTCTTGGGCTTAGAAGCCCAACTTCCGCAGCAGGCTGACTATCAGTATTTACAGGGCAGTAGAAGCATAATATAATTCCAGGTGAAAGAATGTCTTGACAGAGTAAAATTCTGCGCTTGAAGGAGGGGTGGAAGTTTGTTTTTTTGGGGAGATCCTACTTTTGTTCTATTAATACCGGCTATTCTACTTTCTTTGTACGCCCAGTTCAAGGTTCAGGCCACCTTTGAACAGTACTCGCGTATACCTTCGAGGAGAGGATTGACTGGTGCTCAAGTGGCCAGAGAAATCCTCGACCGTGCAGGGCTCCATGACGTAAGGGTGGAGATGATTCAGGGTTTTTTATCAGACCATTATGATCCCCGAAGCAAAGTGTTGCGCTTGTCCCCCGCAGTCTATCAGAGCAGCTCCCTGGCATCTTTAGGTGTAGCTGCCCATGAGGCGGGCCATGCTTTGCAGCACGGGACAGGGTATATCCCTTTACATATCCGGTCTAGCCTTGTCCCCCTAGTATCTTTCGGTTCCAACCTGGCTATCCCCTTACTAATTTTGGGCTTGATTATGGGGATTCCCTCTCTGGCCCGCCTAGGTATATACGCCTTTCTACTGGTAGTCATCTTCTCCTTGGTTACCTTGCCCGTAGAGTTTAATGCCAGCCGTAGGGCTGTTGCCCTGTTAGAAGGCGGGGGCTATCTAACAGTCCAGGAGCTCAGAGGAGCTAAGGAAGTATTAAATGCAGCAGCCCTAACTTATGTGGCCGCTGCTTTAGCTGCGATTTTAAACTTGCTACGCCTCATAATGCTGATGGGGTTCTTCGGGCGCCGTGAGGAATAGCCGGGAAGCAGCCTTACACATTATATACCGGGTTCTGGAAGAAGGAGCCTATACTAATCTTGCGGCTAATGAGGTCTTGAGGGAGAGCGGGCTTAAGAGCCGAGATCGAGCTTTAGCCCGGGAGATAGCTTATACAGCCATTAAGGCTTGGAATACCATCGACTGGGCCCTCAATCTGTATCTAAAGAAAAGGAAACTAGAGGACCTTCCTCCCTGGATCCGATGCATTTTGCGGGTAGGAGCGTCTCAGATTCTTTTTTTGTCCCGGATTCCTCCTTGGGCTGCTGTTTTCGAGACGGTGGCCTTGGCCAAAAAGTACGGCCATCAAGGAACGGCGGGCCTTGTAAACGCTGTTCTGCGCCGCCTTTTGCTCCATAAAGAACAACTTCCTTATCCTGACGTTAAGGAGGACCCGGTAGGACATATTTCCTTGCGCTATTATCACCCGGCCTGGATGGTGTCCTATTGGTTGTCCCGCTGGGGTCTGGACGAGACTATAGCGTTATGCAAGGCTAACAATATACCGCCACCCTTAACCGTCAGGGTAAACACCTTGAAAGCCACAGTTTCTCGGGTGCAAGAAATTCTGGATAAGGAGGGAGCAAAAGCCCGCCCCTGCCGTTTTGCTCCCGAAGGTCTAATAGTAGAAGGTTTTGATACGCTAGAAGATGCTCCGGCCTTTCAAGAGGGCCTGTTTTACGTTCAGGACGAAGCTTCCATGCTGGTAAGCCATGCAGTAAATCCGCACCCGTTGAGTACGGTGGTGGACGCTACGGCCGCACCCGGAGGCAAAACCACCCATTTGGCTCAGCTTATGAATAATGAAGGCCGGATTTTAGCCTTTGATACTCACAGGAAGCGGCTCCGCCTTATTGCCGATAATTGTCGACGCCTGGGGGTAACGTGTGTAGAGCTAAACCTGGGGGATGCCCGGTTGCTGGGCGCCTTGTATCCCGGCGTAGCCGATTACCTTTTAGTGGATGCGCCTTGCTCAGGGCTGGGGGTGTTGCGCCGCCGTCCTGATGCCCGTTGGCGCAAGGATACCGGTAATGTGCAGGAGCTAGCCGAAATACAGCTAACTATTTTAAAAGGAGCCTTTGGGGTCCTGAAACCGGGAGGCGTTTTGGTATACAGTACCTGCACTTTGACTTGGGAGGAGAACGAAGGGGTAATAAAGCGCTTTCTTGAGGAGAATCCTGAGGTAACCCTGGAGGACCTTTCGGCTTACCTTCCCAACCTTCCGCAAGACCTTGTACACAAGGCGCGGGGTGGGCAAGTGCAGTTTTTGCCCCACCTGCACGGTACGGACGGTTTTTTTATAGCCCGCCTGCGCAAAAGAAGTCGAAGTTACTGATAAGGTAATAGTTAAGGAACTAATTAAAAAACAGAGGGAGTAATTTTTAGAGATGGATTTTATGCCTTGGCAAGCTATAGTTTTCCAATCTATTCCGGAAAGTATAATATTGGTCAGCCTGGGGTTGGGACTGCTGGGTTTGTATCCCCCCTTTAAAAAGGTCGTTTTAATAAGTATTACTTATTCCCTTTCGTCGGTAATAATTCGTGCGTTACCCTTTCCCTTTGGCGTACATACCCTTATCCTTTTACCGTGGTTAACAGTGCTCCTCAAGAGCTTCTTTAAAATGGACTGGTGGAAGGCCTTTACGGCTGCGTTATTAGGAACCATAATTTTTGGCCTCGTAGAGAGTATTTCCACACCTTTCTTGCTGTCCCTTACTGGATATGATCTGGGGACAGTAATGCGCGACCCCTGGTTGAGGGTTCTATTTCCTTTACCTGATGAAGTTCTATTAGGGTGTCTGGCGTGGATAGTTTGGAGAAAGCGTCTTTTTTTCTTTCGTTCGGGACGGTCTAAGTTTTATTAAAAGGGAATGGAAGGGAAGATGATTAAAAGCCCCTTAGTTTTAATAGCTTTATTCTTAGTTCTCCTAGAGACTCTTCTTTTCGTTTTACTGAATCTAAGTTTTATAGCCGCCCCGGCTTTTCCTGCCCTATGGCCCGACGCAGTTACTGCCATCCAGATCATCGCGCCCTTTTTTATAATCACTTCTTTAAGCTTGATTTTCTTACTTTTCAAGTATGTAAATATAGAGCTAGAGGCGTCCAACCAGCGTATACACATAGAGAATTTACGCGAAAGCCTAGAAAATCTCCGGGCTCAGCGCCACGATTTTATGAGCCACTTGCAGGTAGTCCATGGATTACTCCAACTGGGGATGACCGATGAAGCTAGAGAATATGTAGCCTCTCTGTGTGCTGAAATCCGCCAGCCCACCCGTATCATCTCCCTAAACCATCCTGCCCTTGCCGCCCTAATCCAAAGTAAGATCGCTCTGGCGGAATCCCAGGGAATAGCCTGCCAATGTGAGGTTACCACCGAGTTAAGGGAGTTAATTATCCCTGGAACAGATATAACCAGAATATTTGGTAATTTATTAGATAATGCCATCGAGGCTCTTCAAAGAGCTAAAGGCGAAAGACGCCTATGGCTGAGGATATACGAGAAAGAAGAAGGGTATATATTCGAGGTAGGCAACACCGGCCCTGCCATTCCTTTGGCCTTGCAAGCTAAAATTTTTGAGCGGGGATTTACTACAAAGAAAAATAAGGAAGGCCATGGCCAGGGCCTGTTCATCGTTAAGACTTTAGTCGATAAGTATGAGGGCCGTATTAGCGTACATAGTAGTGACCAGGGCACCGTGTTTACCCTTCTTTTTCCCCAGCACAGAGGGTCGCAAGGATTTTCTTTTTAAATGTAGAAATATGCAAATATGGTAAGTCTTCACCACATAGCCGAGAAATGGGCCAGGACTATACTTTTCAAGGCGGGGCTAGACGGTGAACCCCGGCCGAAATATGGGGAAGAGACTCTGGCGGTGGTAACCTATGGCCTCGAAGTGGCTCTGGGAGCGTTAGGGGAGGTAGCGGCTGTTGTAGGGGCAGGGGCACTACTAAAGGTGTTCCCCGAGGTGATGGCAGCTTTCCTTACGCAGGCCATGTACCGCTTGGGGTCCGGGGGGGCCCATTGTACTGCCTATTACCGCTGCTTAATAAGTTCCCTAGTAGCCTTACTTCTTATAGCCGGTTCTGCACGGTACCTTGAGAAGATAATGCCAGACTGGGGGATCAGGGGACTTACACTTGCTGTTACGTTAGTTGCGTTAGCGGTAGTTGCTCGCTGGGCTCCGGCAGATACACCGGCGAATCCCATAACTAACCCTTTAAGAAGAAGGTCTCTCCGCCGGCTAAGTTTTTTATTCTTAGCCGGGTGGACAAACTTCGTTCTCTTAACAGTTGGAAAAATTAAAGCTAGCGTTCTTTATGCTTCCATAGTAGCCGTCCTCTTACAGACCGTAACCGTAACACCGCTGGGGTACCGGCTGATTATGAAGGTGGACAGAATTTTAGGTGGAAAAGTGTAGGAAGCTAGACCAGAGAGAGGAGGTGAGAAGGAATGTGGCGTAGGGCTTTAACTTGGGCAGTGTCGGCCCTTTCCCTTTTTGCTGTGCTGGTAGCCCAGAGCAGCGTATTACCCGCCAGCACCCTGCTCTGGTACCAGCCGGAGGTACCCAAGGCTTTAAGGAGATAGGATATAAATAACAAAGAGATAAACAGACGGCCGGTAAAGCTGTAGAGGATTAGGTTAGGGGGGGATATCCTCCCTTTTTCGTTTTTTGGTATATAATGGTATGAGTTTAGCCATACTAGTTTTCAGGCCTGGTATAATATTTACCAGGGGAATTTATACTTATGAATAAACTGTCTATGCCCAAAATCGAACTGCATGGGCTTGAACTACATGAGTTAAGAGAGCTTGTGACACGGCTGGGGGAGCCCGGTTACAGGGCTACCCAGCTTTTCCACTGGATTCATGCCCACCAAGCCGGAGAATGGGAGAGAATGACTAATTTACCCCGTGAATTTAAAGAAAAATTGAAGGAAGTGGGCTGCCTTCCGCAGCTATCCTGCCAACGCCGGTGGCAAGACCCGGTGGATGGTACCACTAAGCTTTTGCTTAATTTGCGCGATGGGGAGAAGATCGAATGTGTTTTGATGAAGTACGGAAAGGGAAGTGAGGTTTGGAGGTACACGGCTTGCGTTTCCAGCCAAGTAGGGTGTGCACTAGGATGCGCGTTTTGTGCTACAGGGAAGTCCGGTTTTAGGCGGAATCTTACGGCCGGAGAGATAGTGGAGCAGGTTTGGGTTCTGCAACGCCATCTGGGACCCCGCGAAGGAGAGAGGCGCATCGGCAATATAGTATTTATGGGCATGGGGGAGCCCTTACTAAATTATGAGGCTGTTCTTAAAGCGAGACGCATTTTAATGGATCCCCATGGCTGGGGGATAAGCCACCGGAGGATCACCCTTTCTACTTGTGGATTGGTACCTGAGATTAAACGGTTGGCTGAAGAAGAGCCGCCGGTCGAGCTCGCTGTCTCCCTACACGCTACGACCGATGAAACTAGGGATAAATTAGTTCCCATCAATAGGCGTTATCCTCTAAAAGAACTTCTTAAAGCCTGCCGGTACTACGCGCAAAAGACTAACCGTAGGATTACCTTTGAATATATTTTAATCAAAGGAATTAACGATACCTTGCAAGATGCCGATAGATTAGCCGGGATGGTGAAGGGTATCCTGGCTTATATCAATCTTTGGCCCTTTAATCCTATTCCCGGTTCTTCTTGGGAGCCCCCTCCGCGCAAGCAAGTACAAGATTTTGCCCTGCGTTTAAAACAGAGGGGCATAGAAGTGGCTGTAAGGCAAAGCCGGGGTAGCCGTATAGCGGCTGCCTGTGGCCAGTTGCGTTATTACCCGGCGGAGGAGGTTTAATCCGTGGGTTGGCTTGAAAATATAGAGAGCTGGGGGCGGCGGCTTTTTGAAGGTATTTTCCAGCGGGGGAAGGAGCATCACCTCCAACCAGTAGAGATCGCTAAAGCCCTGAGCAGGGTTATGATGGATCATCGTTCCGTAAGCGTTAATAAGATCTACGTACCGAATATATATTTAGTGTATTTAAGCCCCCGGGATTTTGAAAACCTCTCCATGTACAAAAAGGCTTTGGCCGCTGAATTAGCCGAGTATCTAAAAGAAAGAGCTGCGGCACAAAATTATACGTTGGTCGGCGATATAAAAGTTCAGTGGGAGCTTGACGAGGAACTTCCGCCTGGAGAACTCCGCGTCCATGCCCGGATGGAGGAGCAGTGGTCTCCCTCTTCTGAAGAGGATACGATGATATACCATCCTGTAAAGGACGGGGTCTCGTCTCCATCCCGCCGCCAGGAACTCAGGCTTTTGGTATTGGAGGGTCCTGACCAAGGTCGCAGTTTCGTTTTACATGAAGGCCGGCAGGTACTGGGACGCAATCCTACTTGTGAAGTCTTCTTAACGGATGAGCAAGTCTCTAGGCAGCATTGCCAAATTGAAGTAGAAGAAGGGAAAAGCATCTTAACCGATTTAGGGAGCAGAAACGGTACTATGGTGAACGGCCAGCCGGTCCAGCGAGCCCTCTTAAACCCTGGAGACTATATCCAGGTAGGGCGTACCCTCTTGCAGTTGCAGGTGGTAAGCCAATGACCCCCTGGCTTATGATCATATTTCGGTTTTTGTTCGTCTTTCTCCTTTATTTGTTTCTATTTCATGTTTTACGACTAATGTACCGGGACTTATTCAAGGATGCCCGGGTAAATTACCCTGTAAAGTCAGGGAATCTAGTTCTCAGGGTAAGGGAAAGCCTGAATGCTAATCTAAAAAAAGGACAAGTGTACCCCCTTGCAGAAAGTATTATGATAGGAAGGGAGGAATGGAACGATATTGTTATTAAGCAAAGCCATGTCTCCGGTCGCCACGCTATAATTACCCGCCAAGGCCCGAGATGGCAGATACGCGACTTGGGTAGCACTAACGGGACTTATGTAAACGGTGTGCGCATTAAAGGGCCTGTAGACCTGGTACCAGGAATGAAAATACGTATCGGCGGGGTGACCTTTGAAGTGGGGTGGGAAAATGCGGGCCGAAGCACTTACCCATACCGGCTTAATACGACCAGATAATGAAGATGCCTTCTTAGTGGATGTGGAGAAAGGAGTTTTAGCTGTTGCTGACGGGATGGGCGGACACCAGGCGGGAGAGGTAGCAAGCTTTCTTGCCCTTAAGGCTCTGTCAGAAAGATTAAAAGAAGGTGTAGCTAACGATCCATTGGCCGAGCTACAGGCCGCTGTGCGTTTCGCAAACGAAATAGTGTATCGTTCAGCCTGCCTGAGGCCCGAACTTAGCGGAATGGGGACTACTTTGACAGTGGCGTGGGTAGTCGGTTCCCAAGCCTTTTTGGCCCATGTAGGTGACAGCCGAGCCTATCTTTTCCGTGACGGACATTTAGAAGCCCTGACTTGCGATCATTCTTATGTAGGCGAACTCGTAAGAAGCGGTGGCCTATCGGCAGAGGAAGCGCGTTTTCATCCGCAGCGTAATATACTTACGAGGGCTTTAGGTACAGAAGCCGACGTTATAGTAGACACGCGGGTTGTTGGGCTTAAAACAGGAGACCTTTTACTTCTTTGTACCGATGGGCTCCTTGAAGTCGTAAAGGATGAAGAGATCGCCGAGATTTTGACTTTAAATAGGGAGCTTCAAAAAGCAGTGCAAAGCCTTGTCACCCTGGCGTTGGAACGGGGAGGCCCGGACAACATTACGGTGGTGCTGGGAGCTTATGAATAGAAGGTGGAGGGAGTTTACCCTCCTTTTATGGCCAAACCTTTTACTATTAAGCGGTTATTTTTATGGACAGATGGGAGAAGGGTCGCTCGCTTCTATAGACATTGGTGAGCTCAGCCTTTTGTTCAGTTCTTTTCTAGGCGCGCATTTTATACTAAAAGCCAGCAAACATGAAGGAGACGAATATTTATTACCCCTGGCTGCCATGCTGACTAGCCTAGGACTAATTTTTCTTTTTAGGTTAGATCCTGTATTAGCCAGACGGCAGGTGGCCTGGACGGGATTGGGCTTGCTTACTTTAGTCGGTGTCTGTTTAAAAGGCAGAGATTATCAACGGATGCTCCGGTATCCGTATCTGTATCTCACTTTAGGGCTCATCTTTTTAACTTTAACCATAATTGCCGGAACCCGCATAGGCGGAGCTAAAAGTTGGATAGTTTTGGGTCCTTTGAGCCTTGAGCCGGTAGAAGCGGTAAAAGTACTGGTCGTGCTTTTTTTGGCGGGATTTTTGGAAGAAAAGAAGGAGCTTATGCTGGTTGAGCCGGGCTGGTCCCGGTCGTGGGGACCTCTTTTCGTTGGTGTAGGTTTAGCGGTCCTTCTCTTAGTGTTCCAACGTGACCTCGGCTCTGCTTTAATTTTGTTGGTTGTTCTCTTAGGTATAATATACCTGGCTACTGGAAAAAAACGTTATGTAGCAGCAGGCAGCTTTTTGTTTGCATTGGGATCCCTCGGAGCATACCTAATTTTTCCCCATCTTAAGGTTAGGGTGAATATATGGCTTGATCCTTGGGAGGATCCCCAAGGAGCAGGGTACCAGGTGATTCAAGGAATGCTAGCTATAGCCAGTGGAGGAGTCTGGGGTACAGGTGTAGGATTAGGATACTCACAGATCATACCTGCAGTGGCCACTGATTTTATTTTTGCCACCATAGCGGAAGAAATGGGTTTCGTAGGGAGTTTTGGAGTAACCCTGCTTTACCTTCTCTTAGGCTACAGGGGTTTACGGGCAGCCCTAAGAGCACCTGAGGAACAAGGTACCTTGCTAGCGGCCGGTTTGACTATGCTCATTACTTTTCAAGCCTTTATTATTATAGCTGGAGTAAGTAAACTTTTGCCCCTGACCGGTGTCACTCTTCCTTTTGTGAGCTACGGGGGAAGCTCTCTGATCATTAGTTACCTTATTTTGGGCTTGCTTCTAAATGTGAGCGCAGCTCAGCGTAAGGTGTAAGGGAATTATGGACAGGTATGTGAGGCACTTGGCTTTGGCAATGGTAGCGATGTTTTTTATACTGCTTCTCCATCTCACCTATCTTCAGGTCCTTAAAGCACATGAGCTTTACCTTCATCCCTTAAACCCTCGTCTTAAACTGGTGGAAGAAAAGACCTTAAGGGGGAGTATGCTGGATAGGGAGGGGAAGGTTCTCGCCCGTACAAATTACTCTCCGGGGAGGCCTGTTAGAGAGTATCCTTTAGGAAGGGCCGCAGCCCATATAACAGGTTACACATCACCTAAGCTCGGCATGAGCGGTTTAGAAGCAGCTTATAATGGGGAATTGTTGGGGCTTAGGGGGAGCCTGGGTTATCTTAATGAGTTCCGCCAGTTGCAGGGTATGCTTCGTAAAGGATACAGCCTAGGCTTAACCTTGGATGCCGAATTGCAGCGTTTTGCTTTCCGGTTGTTGGAAGGATACCGGGGCGCGGCGGTGGCCTTAAATCCCCGGACCGGTGAAATTTTGGCCATGGCCAGCAGCCCTTCCTTCGAACCGCAGAATATAGAAGAGCAATGGGAACTACTACAAGATCCCAGGCAAGGTAGCCCCCTTTTGAATAGGGCTATTCAAGGACTATATCCTCCAGGCTCCACCATGAAATTAGTGGTCGCCATAGCAGCTTTGGAAAGGAATTTAAATATAGCCGAAAGGCGTTTTTACTGCCCGGGATATATAGAAATTGAAGGCCGTAGGCTGACTTGTCCCAGAGTTCATGGTAATATTAATTTCAGGGAAGCCCTGATGTATTCATGTAACGTAGCCTTTGCGCAACTGGCTATGGAGGTAGGGCCCACGGCCCTTAAAGAGGTGGCAGATAATCTCGGCTTTAACCAGGACCCTGATTTTGATCTGCCCGTGGCCACCTCCCTGGCACCTTTTACTGAAGATAGTGACGCTAATTTATTGGCCGAGGGTGCTATAGGCCAGGGGAAGGTATTGGCTACTCCTTGGCAGATGGCCATGGTGGCCGCAGCCATAGCTAATGAAGGCTTGTTGATGAGACCTTTTCTGGTGGCCAAAATCATAAATGATAAAGAGGAAGTTACCAGGGAAGTAACACCCAGGTTGGCGAGAGTGGTTACTTCACCCAGCATAGCGAGTATTGTTAGAGGAGCTATGGTTTCTGTCGTGGAAGAGGGTACTGGTCAGACCGCTGGGATACCTGGAATACGAGTTGCAGGTAAAACGGGTTCGGCTCAAAACCCGCAAGGTAAGGCACATTCTTGGTTTGTCGCTTTTGCACCGGCGGAAAATCCTCGGATAGCCGTAAGTGTTGTTATGGAGAATGCCGGAGCGGGAGCGGAAGCAGCGGCTCCAGTAGCTCGCGAAATCATAGCTAAAGCCTTAAGGCGGTGAAAGTGTGATCGGGAAAACTTTAGAAGGCCGCTATGAAATCAAGGAAGCTTTAGGTGGCGGCGGCATGGCTGAAGTATACCGTGGTGAAGACCGTCTGCTCCACCGGAGCGTTACTATTAAAATCTTGCGCGAACAGTTTGCTAACGATAAGGATTTTATAGCCCGTTTTCAACAGGAGGCGCGATCCGTAGCTAAGCTTTCCCACCCTAATGTGGTTAGTATCTACGATGTAGGCCAGGAAAACGGCCTGCATTATCTCGTTATGGAATACGTAGAGGGGCGTTCCTTAAAGGAAGTCATTAAACAAAAGGGATGCCTGCCCGTTGCTGAGGCGCTAGATATAGCCATCCAGATCTGTGATGCCCTAGAACACGCCCATGAAAATGGAGTAGTCCATAGAGATGTAAAACCCCACAATATTCTTATTACCAAGCATGGGCGGGTTAAGGTCACCGATTTTGGAATCGCCCAAGCCATGACCGAAGCCACCCTCACCTATAGCGGAACTTTGCTGGGGTCTGTACATTACCTGGCTCCCGAACAGGCTCGCGGCGAGCCCGCAGGGACGGCTGTAGACATTTATGCTTTAGGGGTAGTGCTCTATGAAATGGTTACAGGTGAGGTCCCTTTCCAGGGAGATACGCCTTTAGCGGTAGCTTTAAAGCACCTCCAGGAAGAGCCCCGGCCACCTAGGGAGTTAAACCCTAACATACCTCCTGCCCTGGAAAGAGTAATCCTGCGGGCGCTAGACAAAGACCCAAGCCGGCGCTACCCTACTGCAGCTGCCCTAAGGGCTGACCTGCGGGCTCTTCGTACCATGTTAGAAGATGATAATTTTGCTACCAAAGAGTTGCCCCTTTTGGCACAGGAAAAGGACCCTCCTACGCAGGCCAATGCACGCAAGCCTAGGATATGGGCCTGGGTGCTGGTTGTACTTGCCTTTCTGGGCTTGGCGGCCGGAGGGCTTTGGGCCGGTTTCCGGTATTATCTTATCGTAGGGGAGGTAGTAGTCCCATCGGTTGAAGGTTTACCTGAGGGTGAAGCTCTGGATAGGCTGGCCGCGGCAGGTCTTAAGGGGCAGGTGACTGCCAGGCAGAACCACCCGGAAGTTCCCCCGGGGAGGGTGATTTTTCAAGATCCTAAACCGGGAGAGAAAATTAAGCGGTCACGTCCGGTACTCCTTACAATTAGTTTAGGCCCGCGGATGCACCAGGTGCCAAATGTTGTGGGTTATCCCGAACGGTTGGCCAGAACCACGTTGCAGAATGAAAAATTTGCAGTAATCGTTGATCCCCAGGGGGTACACCATCCTACCATCGAGGCAGGTTCTGTAGTAGCTCAGGACCCGCCGGCCGGTACTCTGAGGCCGGAAGGAAGCGAGGTGAGGATTACTTTAAGCAAGGGGCCGGAACCCAGATATGTGCGCACACCCAACCTGATAGGCTTGAATTTAACCGAAGCCCAGCAGAGGATAAAGGAAAGCGGGTTAGAGCCGGGCACTATAACTTACCAGCGAAATGAGGAACACTACGCAGGAGTAATAATAAACCAAGATCCTCAACCGGGAACCTCTATCTTGCAGGGGAGCCCAGTTAATCTGGTGGTCAGCCAGGGACCGGGACCGGCTAGGCAAGAAGCGGTGGTTACCGTACCACCCAGCTCAGACGGAAAGGAACACAGGATAAGGATTGTCGTTATTGATGCCAAGGGTACCCACGAGGAATATAATGATATTCAGAAGCCGGGAGAAAAGATTGTGGCGGTCGTTCCTTATTATGGAAAAGGGAAGTTACAGGTTTTCAGGGACGATGAAATGATCTTAGAAAGGGCGGTGCCATAGGGGAAGGTTGTGAGTGGGAAAATATCTGAAAAAGATATTTTGAAGGAAGGGATACTGCTTAAGGGTGTCGGGGGCTTCTATTTTGTAAAAGGTGACGGAGGGGTCTACCAATGCCGCTTACGGGGCCGTTTCCGGAAGGAAGAAAAAGAGGTCTTGCCGGGGGATCGCGTTAAATTTCGGGAAGTGGCCCCTGGACAGGGAGTTATCGAAGATGTTTTACCTCGCAAGACCAAGCTTGAGCGACCCCCGGTGGCCAATGTGGATCAAGTCATTATAGTTATGTCTTTGGAGGAGCCCCCACCCGACCTTGAACTTTTGGACAGGCTTTTGGTCCTTAGCCTCGCCAACGGTACGGAGCCTCTTATTTGCTGGAATAAAGCCGATACGGCCAGAAAAGATTTTATACATCTGCCGTCCTTATATGAAGGCTTAGGTTACCGAGTATTGGTTACGAGTGCTAAAACGGGAGAAGGCATAGAAAGCTTACGAGAGGCTTTAAAAGGGCATATTAGCACCTTTGCGGGTCCGTCGGGTGCAGGGAAATCATCCCTACTTAACGCTATTCAGCCAGGGTTAAACTTAAAAACCGGTGAGGTAAGCAGGAAGCTAGGAAGAGGGCGTCATACCACAAGGCAAGTGGAACTCCTTATGCTTGATGCAGGGGGCATGGTTGCTGACACTCCCGGCTTTAGCCGGCTTTACCTCCCTGAAATGAAGCGAGAAGAATTAGCCGGCTATTTTCTAGAAATGGAGCCATTAAGGGCAGAGTGCCGCTTCCATTCTTGCTTGCACCGGGCCGAACCCGGTTGTAAAGTACGCGAAGCGGTCGAGGAAGGTCTTATCCCCCGACACCGTTATGAACACTATCTAAAATTCTTGGCAGAGGTCATAGAAGCCGAGAGGAGTTACTAAGGATAATGGCCATTATAGCACCCTCCTTACTTGCAGCCGATTTTGGGCGCCTGCGGGAGGAAGTCGCTTGTGTAGAGGCAGCAGGAGCTAAATGGCTACACGTGGATATAATGGACGGGCATTTTGTACCCAATCTCACCTTTGGTCCGGGCGTAGTCTCCGCTTTAAGGCCCTACACCAATATGACCTTTGATATACACTTGATGGTAGAGCGTCCGGAGAACTTTATAAAGGAATTTGCTGAAGCTGGAGCAGAATGGATTTCAGTGCATATAGAAGCTTGCCCCCATCTTCATAAGGTAATTCACCAGATCAGGGAGGCCGGTTGCCGTCCAGCGGTGGCCTTGAATCCAGCTACTAGCCTGAGGGGAGTGGAGTGGATCCTCGATGAAGTAGATATGATCCTGATCATGACTGTGAATCCCGGCTTCGGGGGTCAGCGTTTTATTCCAGCTATGTTAAAGAAGATAGAGGAATTGGCTAAATTAATAAAAGACCAGGGGAAAGAAGTGTTAATAGAGGTGGATGGAGGGATCAGCCAAGATAACGCTGCTGCTGTATGCCGGGCCGGCGCACAAGTTCTAGTTGCGGGGAGCGCTATTTTCGGCCAACAGGACAGGGCGGCCGCTTTTAAAGCTCTCCATCGTGCTGCAAGCCAAGCTGGCTAAACCAAGATGAGGGGATTAAACGATTTTTCCCGGCATTTTCCGACGGAAATATGCTTCAACGTGTTCCCTGCTAGGTAGCCCTGGCGCTGAGGGCAGGGCCCACACGTACGATACCCGTTTCTTCGATTTCCAAAAGGTGCACACGGGGATCGTGACCACATACGCGACAGCCATCAATCCTTATTGTACGTACTATGTCTCCGGGTTCTTTTCCATAAAAGGAAGACGTGCTGCGGCTGACCACCATTTTGGTCAGAACGAGCGTGCAATCCAAAATGTGGGATACACCGTATCCGCCGGCTGCTTCGGAGGACATTTCCTCGTGGCTGCTGCGTTTCTGGGAGATGAAGATAGCCGTCTGGTAATGCTCCTTCATCAGCTCATAGAGCCGGCGCACTATTGAGCGTGCTGCAGTTTCTTTACCTTCATAAAGTCCAGTAATTGAGTCTATAACACAACTTTTTATATCATGTTCTCTGATGATCTGCGCTAAGTGATTGCACAGGTCTCCTATATTGTCCCGCACCTCAGGCAAACGGGCAAGCTCTAATATAAAGATATTGTCTTCGATATCCTCCCAAGTCAAGCTTAGCGCTTGCGCCCTTTGACGGAGTCCCTGGGCCAGGAAGGGAGCAGGGACTTCCACAGTAACGAAAAGGGTAGCGAATTGGCGGGAAGCCTGGGTTAAAGCGAACTGCTCAGCCATGAGGGTCTTACCTGTATCAGGTACACCGGTAATATGGATTACCGAAGCTGAAGGCAGACCCTTTAAAGGTACCTTACGGTAGCCCTCCTCTTCCATGGTGAAGGTAAAGAAAAGGTCGTCTAGTCCTGGAATACCTGAAGGGATACCGAAAAGCTTAGGAATACGGTCCTCAAGTTGCTTAAGGGTTAGAAGTCGCAACTTCTTCCCCCTCTCTAGACTTATTAGGCTGTATGGCGCTTACCTGCTGTCCATTTTAGAATGGTACCGGAACCCGAGTCAAGGAGTAGAAACTCGGCGAGTACAAAAGGGAGGAAAGTAAAAATGAAAGCTTATACCAAATACCTCTGGTTTAACACCCCGAAGCGCCGGGAGTATATAAATATCACTGGTGAAGTAGAAAAGGCGGTAAGAGAGAGCGGTATCCAGGAAGGAATGGTTCTGGTATCTGCTATGCATATTACTGCCGGCGTATTTGTAAACGACGATGAAGAAGGTTTTATCCAAGATTTAGATGGGATGCTGGAAGAGATCGCTCCCTTTGGTAAACCTTATCACCACCACCGAACAGGCGAGGATAACGGCGATGCGCACCTAAAGAGTATACTGGTCCACCACCAAGTTGTCTTGCCTGTTACGGGAGGCAAGCTGGATTTGGGGCCCTGGCAGCAGGTATTTTACGCGGAGTTCGACGGGCGGAGAAGAAAGAGGGTTATTATTAAAGTACTGGGTGAATAGTTTCTATACCGCCGGAACGGCAAGTTGCTGTAAGCGAGGTTATCGTTGATACCGGGTGAGATAGCCCGTTTCCCTTGACGGTAGAAAGTGAGGGGTGCTATAATTCATTCAGACGTCTTCGGGGCTAGGTGAAATTCCTGACCGGCGGTGAAAGCCCGCGAGCTGCTTTAAAAGCAGTTGACCCGGTGGAATTCCGGGGCCGACAGTGAAAGTCTGGATGGGAGAAGACGTCAAAAAGTGTTCTTTTTCCTGCCCCGAGGAGGCCGAACGGGGTTTTATTTTTTATGTGTAGGGTTGACGATAAGGTCTTTATGCAAAGGGCCCTTGAGCTTGCCAGGCAGGGACTGGGGAGGACAAGGCCCAATCCCGCGGTTGGGGCCGTTGTGGTTCGGGACTGTAAGATAGTGGGTGAAGGTTATCATCAGAAGGCAGGTACCCCCCATGCTGAAATACACGCCTTGAAGGCGGCCGGGGAAATGGCCCGGGGTGCGACCCTTTACGTTACCTTGGAGCCGTGCTGCCATTACGGCCGGACACCTCCTTGTACCGAGGCCATTAAAGCTGCGGGTATTCGTAAGGTAGTCATAGCCATGCCCGATCCCAATCCTAAAGTAGCGGGTGAGGGGATAAGGCAGCTCAAAGAGGCCGGCATAGAGGTAGAGGTAGGGGTTTTAGCGCAGGAAGCCGGGCGGTTGAATGAAGCCTTCAGCAAGTATATAACTACCGGCCTGCCCTGGGTAACTATGAAGGTGGCTATGACTCTGGACGGTAAGATAGCCACGCGCACTGGTGCCTCGCGCTGGATAACCTGTGAGGCGTCGCGCCAGAAGGTTCACGAGCTGAGGGACACCCACGATGCTGTCTTGGTAGGTATCGGAACGGTTCTGGCTGATGATCCCCTACTCACCACCCGCTTGCCCGGAGGACGGGATGCCGTAAGGGTTATTTTAGACAGCTCTTTGAGGCTGCCCCTTAACGCTAAGGTTATCAATCCTTCTTCTCCGGCGCCCACGTGGGTGGCTACTACTGACCGGGCTCCGGTGGAGAAGATAAAAGAATTAGAAAGATTGGGAGTAGAAGTGCTCATCCTTCCCTCCGAACGGGGCCGGGTTTCTTGGGCGGCCTTGCTCAAAACTTTAGGTGAGCGGGAGATAACTAGTGTACTTCTAGAAGGAGGGGCAGAAGTCAACGCTTCAGCCTTAGAAAACGGTATAGTGGATAGAGTAATAGTTTTTATCGCCCCTAAGATTTTTGGAGGGAGGGAGGCCCCTGGACCTGTAGGAGGCGCAGGCATAAGTCGGCCGGATGAGGCCTGGAGACTGGAGGAAGTAGAGGTCCAGCCTTCAGGTACCGATATAATGATAACCGGCTTAGTAAAGAAAGACTCTACGTAGTAGGGGGAGTCTACAGTTAAGGAAGGAGTTTAAAAAGAATTCGGTAGAGCTTAAGCGGGACTTGGGTTCCAAAGGATGGCGACAGGGAGGCTAAAGGCCTGTGTTTACTGGAATAATCGAAGAGATCGGAAGGGTAAGGGAGGTAGAAGTTTACTTCTTAGGAGCGCGCCTTGTCATTCAAGCTCAAAAAGTGTTGGAAGGCACCAAAGTAGGTGACAGCATAGCTGTAAACGGAGCCTGCCTTACAGTGGTGGAAATTAAAAAGGGGGCTTTTGTTGCCGAAGTAATGGAGGAGACCCTTAAGGTCACCAACTTGGGTCGGCTAAAGGTGGGAGAAAGTGTAAACTTGGAAAGGGCCCTGCGCTGGGGAGACCGCATGGGAGGGCATCTGGTAAGCGGCCATGTGGATGGTGTAGGGCGTATACTTGGGCGAAGACCCGTGGGGCGGGCTCAAGAGATAACGGTAAGCTTACCTGAGCACCTAAAGCGCTATGTGGTTCCTAAAGGTTCCATAGCCCTGGATGGGACGAGCTTAACTGTGATAGAACGGCGAGATTCTACCTTTAAAGTGGGGCTCATTCCCCATACTCTGCACACCACCATCCTGGGCTCAAAGGGCGTAGGTGAAGAGGTAAACATTGAGGTAGATTTGATAGCAAGGTATTTAGAAGGTCTTTGCGGTCTGGAAGCGGTATCCTCGAAAATAGAACAGGCCAGAGAAAGAGGAATTACACTGGAATTTCTTTCTAGATATGGTTTTATTTAAATCGGGCACCTAAGGAGGTGGGGGAGAATTGACCGAAGAATTCCGCTTTAATACTATTGAAGAGGCTTTGGAGGATATACGCCAGGGTAAGATGGTGGTGGTAGTAGACGACCCTGACAGGGAAAACGAGGGAGACCTGGTTGTAGCGGCGGAAAAAGTCACTCCTGAGATCATAAATTTTATGGCCACCTACGGCCGCGGCCTTATATGTATGCCTATAATAGGGCAGAGGTTGGATGAATTAGAGTTAGGACCTATGGTAGCCGAAAATACAGAAGCTCAAGGCACGGCGTTTACTGTTTCCGTAGATGCAGCCGAGGTGACAACAGGAATCTCTGCTTACGAGCGAGCCCTGACGATAAAAAAGATAATCGATCCCAACACTAAACCCAGCGATCTGCGCCGTCCCGGGCATGTATTTCCCATCCGGGCCAAGGAGGGCGGTGTGCTTAAGCGTGCAGGGCATACGGAAGCTGCTGTAGACCTGGCTAGACTGGCCGGTCTATACCCTGCAGGGGTGATTTGCGAGATAATGAACGACGATGGAAGCATGGCTCGTGTACCGCAATTAATGGAGTTTTGCCGGCGCCATAACCTAAAAATAATCACCATTGCCGACCTTATTCAGTACCGGCGTCGGACAGAAAAGCTCATTCGTCGTGTGGCGGAGGCCCACCTGCCTACTCGTTACGGGGAATTCCGGGCCATAGCCTACGAAGATATCCTGGAGAAAAAGGGACATCTTGCTTTAGTAAAAGGCACTGTGGATGACGGCCAGCCCGTACTGGTAAGGGTTCATTCGGAATGTCTTACAGGGGATGTGTTCGGATCCTTAAGGTGCGATTGCGGAGAACAACTAGAGAGGGCTCTGCGCCTGATCGAGGCTGAAGGCCGCGGCGTGCTTCTGTATATGCGCCAGGAAGGAAGGGGTATCGGGCTTTTAAACAAAATAAAGGCGTATAAGCTACAAGAAGAAGGTAAGGATACAGTTGAAGCTAATGAAGCCTTAGGTTTTCCCCCGGACCTGCGTGATTACGGGATCGGAGCCCAGATCCTGGCCGATCTGGGAATTCGGGAATTGAGACTCTTAACTAATAATCCCCGTAAAATAGCCGGCTTAGAAGGCTATGGGCTTAAAGTAGTAGAAAGGGTACCCCTTGAGATTAAGCCCAACGGTATCAACCGCCGTTATCTTCAGGTTAAGAAAGAAAAATTAGGCCATTGGCTCAAGATAGGATAGGAAACCAAAAAGTAGGTAAAGGGAGGACAAACAGTCTATGGTTACTTTTCAAGGAAAACTTACCGCTAAAGGCTTAAAATTTGGGATAGTGGTAAGCCGTTTCAACGAGTTTATAACTCACCGTTTATTATCCGGCGCCCTGGATGCACTGGAACGTCATGGCGCTGGAGCAGAGGATATCCATGTGGCCTGGGTACCGGGAGCCTTTGAGATACCCCTTGTTGCCAAGCGGCTCGCCCAGCGGGGTTACGATGCCGTTATTTGCTTGGGGGCTGTTATTAGAGGGGCTACTCCCCACTTCGAATATGTAGCGGCAGAGGTCACCAAGGGAATCGCTCAGGTTAGTTTGACTACTGGCGTTCCCGTAATCTACGGACTTATTACGGCAGATAATTTGGAGCAAGCTATCGAACGGGCGGGAACCAAGGCGGGAAATAAGGGATTCGACGCTGCTATGGCTGCCATAGAGATGGCCAACCTTCTTAAGGATCTAGATGGCCCCGCAGGAAGGCTAAATTAAAGGTACTTCCCTTCCTCCCGCCTTTTAAATTTCCTAACAGGCTCCCTATAACGCCCGTTGGACCTTACCAGAGCGGAGGCAACGGGTGCATACATAAATACGGCGGCGGGTACCGTTGATAACCGCTCTAACACGTTGGAGGTTGGGGAACCATTTCCTTTTGGTCTTAATATTAGAGTGGCTAACTTGATGCCCTGTAGCAGCTTTCTTACCGCATATAGCGCAGACAGCCATAAAATCCACCTCTCTTTAAAGTATCACGCCGCTTATTTTACCAAAGTTCTTTTTATAACGCAAGGATAGGGGGAGGCAAGCTGTCGAAGATGAAGACGGCTTCAACTACTGTAAAGCAAAGGAAGTGTACAGTATGAGACAGGCCAGAGGTTGGCATGGACAGAAAGCGGAGGTTATACCTCTTAGAATTACCAAGGACCTTTCTATCATGGAAGTCCTACAGGCCTATCCTGAAGTACGTTCCATTTTTATCCGTCACGGCATGGGTTGCTTGGAATGTATGGGTGCTATGTCGGAAACTATTGAGACGGGAGCGCGAATGCATGGAATTAACTTAGAAGAATTATTAGCAGACCTTAATAAGGCTATACGGGCGCAAAGGGAGGACTAAAAAAGGTCTGGGAAGCTTATGATAAATAAGCCAGTAGCTCAAGTTAAATATGTCGGGGACAAGAAGGCGGCCAAGCTTGCACATCTTGGTATTCGTACTACCGGGGATCTGCTTTATCACTTTCCCAGGCGTTATGAGGACCGGAGGCAGCTTAAGCCTTTAACTCAATTAGTCCCTGGTGAAACCGTTACTGTAAGGGTCATGGTAGTGGGTTGGGAACAAAGGGATATACGCCCTAACCTTGTGCTCGTACGAGCTGAGATATCCGACGGGCAGCATAGGGGTTATGCCCTGTGGTTTAACCAACCCTACATTAAACGGCGGCTGCCCCCAGGCAGCTTAGTGCTTCTTACCGGTAAAGTTAGCCGCCGCTCTATTTTCCCGGAAATCCAGGTAGAAGAATATGAATTGGTGGATAATGAGGGTTCAAGCCTGAATACTGGCTATTTAGTACCTTTTTATCCTTCCACAGCAGGACTAACGCAGCAGTGGTTCCGTAAGGTTATTTTCCAAGCCCTTAGTGAATGCCTTCCCTCCGTAGAGGAAACGTTACCGTTAAAATGGCGGGAGAAGTATCGCCTGGTACCCTTATCCAAAGCTTTAAAAGATATCCACTTCCCGGCCGATGAAGAAGCGTTGCGCCAGGCAAGACGAAGGTTAGTTTATGAGGAGTTACTGATATGGGAACTAGCCTTAGCTCTACATACTCATAAGCGCAGGATGATTGCTCCGGGTATTGCCCATAGCCGTGATAATACTTTAGTGGAAAGATTTTTACGTAATCTACCTTTTTCGTTGACTAAAGCCCAGGAAAGAGTCATACAGGAAATATTCGCGGATATGGAAGCTCCCCGCCCTATGGCGAGGCTTTTGCAAGGTGATGTGGGGTCGGGCAAGACCATCGTGGCCGCCGCGGCCTTGCTTAAAGCAGCTACCGGGGGCTGGCAAGGGGCCCTCATGGTACCTACCGAAGTGCTGGCTGAACAGCACTTTTTAACTTTCAAACGTCTGTTAGCCCCCTTGAGTTTGCCCGTAGCTTTGCTTACTGGAAGTACGAGCCGTAAAGACAGAGAGAAAATTTTGATCGGGTTAGAAGATGGGTATATACCTATTGTCATAGGCACTCACGCGTTGATCCAACAGGATGTAAACTTTAAAGCTTTGGGTCTTGCTGTCATCGATGAACAGCACCGTTTCGGTGTAAGCCAGAGGGCAGAACTTTCCTCAAAAGGCTTGCTGCCCGACGTTTTAGTTATGACTGCCACCCCTATTCCCCGGACTTTGGCCCTAGTAGCTTACGGCGACCTCGATGTGTCTCTGTTAGATGAGTTACCACCGGGAAGAAAACCGGTCTTAACTTATATTCTGTACGAAAGTCAGAGGCAGCAGGCTTACCGCTTGATCGCCCGGGAAGTCTTGGCCGGCCGGCAAGCTTATGTTGTCTGTCCGTTGATTGAGGAAAGTGATGCTTTGGAAGCAGCTGCAGCTACGGCCAAGGCCCAGGAGTTACAGACCGAGGTATTCCCGGATTTTAGGATAGGCCTCCTTCACGGAAGGATGCGGCCTACCGAAAAAGAAGAAATTATGGAGCGTTTTCGCCAAGGAGAAATCCAGATTTTGGTTACAACTACAGTTATTGAGGTGGGAGTAGACGTACCTAATGCCACAGTAATGATGATAGAAGGCGCTGAGCGCTACGGATTGGCCCAACTCCACCAGCTCAGGGGCAGGATAGCTCGTAGCCACCACCAGGCTTACTGCTTTTTAGTCACAAAGAGCAATGATAAAGAAACAAGGCGCAGGCTTAAAGTATTAGTGGAAAACCACGATGGTTTTGCCATCGCCGAGGCAGACCTTCAGCTCCGCGGGCCAGGAGAATTGTTCGGCACCCGCCAACACGGATGGCCGGAATTCCGCTTGGCTGAGTTTCCGCGGGACCTTAAAGCTCTGGAACAAGCCCGAAAAGATGCCCACTTCCTTATTTCTTCGGGGTACCTTGACCGTCCTGAATTTGCCGTCTTGAGAGCGCTGGCCGAAAGTAAAATCCAGCAACTTAAATTATGAATTTTTTTCTTTGCTCCAGATAAACTAAATCAGGGGTATTCAATAACTTTGGACAAAATTTCTGGGGGGAGGTAAGGTATGCAGTTGCAGGAAGGGGAGCAAGCCTTACTGGCTTACTTTTCCAGTAACAGGTCCGCCCAGGAGGCTGTGCTAGCGTTGAAGAAGGCCGGGTTCCGTACAGCTCAACTTGATAGGGTAGGCCGATTTGGGGTCCGTTTTAATGACCAGTACAACAACCCTGTGGCCAACCAGGCCAACACTATCACAGGCCTAACCTTGTACAGTGCAGATGTTAATCCCCAGGTAAAAACGGACACCAGGGCCCTTTTAGGTGCTGACCCTTCCGTGAGTGGAATGGGTTTGCATGATTATGGAGTGGCAGGAAGCGAAAGCTTTTTGGTTACGGTTGTGGTACCCGAAAATCGGGCAGGGGAGGCCAAAAAGATTATAGAGGAGCACGGCGGAAAGCTGTAAAACAAAAAATAAATTTAGTTTGTTAAGTATGTAATGACAATTTATGCTGACCAAATAATACTAGCTGTCCTTCGGCATAAAAGGGTCCTTACGAAGCATACTAGAACTAGACTAAAGGTTAAGGAGGTGAAATAGATGCCCCGTGGAGGCAGGACCAACCGCCTTTTGATCCCGCAGGCTCGGGCTCAGATGGAGAAATTCAAGCAGGAAGTGGCCAGTGAGCTGGGGATCTCCAACTACAGCGGTTACCTCGGCGATCTGCCCTCCAAGGTAAACGGCTCGGTTGGAGGGTTGATGGTTAAAAAGATGATCGCCGCCTATGAGCAAACGCTCACCGGGACTGCCGCTGGCGGCCTTGGTGGCGATGTTGAGCTGGGCGCTGCTGAGCAGGTAACCGGGCGGATTAGCGGCCCCAATCCCGCTTTTACCACCGGTGGGCAAAGGTTGAACCTCAATGCTCAGCAGTATAATGCCCAGTCTACCGGTATGGTCTAACCCTCTTTCCCTTTTCAGGCGGGCTTTCAGCCCGCCTTTTTAATGTAGGGGAATAGCCGCTTTAGTTTTTAGAAGAGTAGTATGTAAGGTTTGGTTGAGGGCAGCTCCCACCACCCAAGCCAAATTGTGGATTAGGTCGTCTATTTCTTTAGGGGTGACCGTTAAATTACCGCCGAAGGGTTTTAATATTTCCTGGATTAAACCTTTAACCCAATTAGGATCTCCAGTCCAAAATTCGGCCTGAATACTTTGATGTGTTCTGGCTAAGGTCTCGTAGATGATGACAGCGGCATGGACTACCGTTGGTATTCCTACGGCTATGACCGGTATGCCCATGGTGTCACGGTTTATAGCTATACGCTGCTTGCCTACTCCTGAACCCGGGCTGATACCGGTATCCGTAAGTTGAATACTGGTACCTATGCGATGTAGGTCTCCAGCAGCTAAAGCATCGATAGCTATGATGACTTTGGGTTGGGTACGGTCTACTACGCCCCGTATAATCTCCGCAGTTTCGATACCCGTGGTGCCAAGGACACCGGGAGAAAGGGCGCTTACCGGCCTGCTGCCGGGAGGTAAAGTTTGTGGAGCATATTGAAACAGGTGTCTTGTAACAGTAAATTCACTGATGACCTTGGGACCCAAGGAGTCTGGTGTAGCCTGCCAATTACCCAGGCCTACTACCAATACGGGGTCTGCTGGCCCAATTTTCAGGTTTTGAAGCAGTAAGGTTAATTTTTGTGAGAGCAGGTGCGCTACAGCTTCCTGTACCGGGGGATCGGCCCTAAGTAAGGCCGGAGCTTCTATAGTAATGTATGTACCTGGGGTCTTACCCAAAGCTCGGGCTCCTTCCAGATTAAAAATGTGTATGGTTGTGATAGTTGCATGGGGGTGATGTTCCTTATCTTCTTTGACCCCGGGAATTTCGCGCTTGGTAGCGCCCCGTAAAAGAGCATGGGCCTCTATTGCTAGGTCCAAGTTTACTCCACAAACCCGATAAAACTGGTAGCGGTCCACAGGCCATTTTCCTCCTTGGTTTTCTTGTTGTAGGGTATCCAGAATGAAAAAAAATATGCATGAGAAGGGAATCTTTTCCCCGGTGTTGAATAAATTCTTTAGGCTTAGAGTAACATTTTAGTGGGGATGGGCATTTGGGCAGCAGGAACGTTGGGGAA